>JAYVOX010000073.1:0-2689 GCA_043757695.1 Schlesneria sp. | reverse complement strand
GGCCAAGATGTGCTGCTGGCCACGTCGAGCGGCATGGCCATTCGCTTCACTGAGTCCGACGCCCGCAGCATGGGCCGCAACACTTCAGGGGTGAAAGGAATCAACCTCACCAAGGGAGCGACCATCGTCGGCATGGTCCTCGCCGATCCTTCGATGAGCCTGCTCACCGTCTGTGAGAACGGGTTCGGAAAACGAACGGCCATCGGGACGGGAGTCGCGGAAGGAGAAGAAACTGCTGTTCTCGAAGAGATCATTCTCGAAGGCGATCTCGCTGATGACGCGACTGTGGCGGAAGACGCTGCCGCAATAGAAGTCGAAGCCGATGACACTGACAGCGACGCTCCTGCCGATAGCGAATCCGCAACCGATCCCGAAGCCGATGTCCCGGTGAAGGGCTACCGCCGCCAACGTCGCTCCGGCAAGGGCCTCAAGGACATCAAAGCCACCGTTCGCAACGGCAACGTCGTGAAGATTCTCGCCGTCACCGATCAAGACGACGTGTTGATGGTGACTTCCGTTGGCAAGATTCAACGCGTCCGCGCGGGCGACATCAGTGAGATCGGTCGCAACACCCAAGGCGTCCGCATCATCCGTTTGGACGACGGGGACAAGCTCGCCAGCATGGCCCGCATCCCGAGTGATCTCGTCGTGGAAACGCCTCCCGCCGCGAGTCCCACAGCGGAACAGAGTCCGTGAGGTCAGTGGCTCAACACGCGGGTCACTTGCGGCAAGAATCGTCTTGCCGCAACCGTCTTGCACGGCCACACTGAGCCACAATTCACACCTCCCCCCGTTGTCACCGGATTGAGTGCCATGACGCGCGACGTATTTTGGAAACAGTTTTCGGCGCTACCGCCAACTTCTAAGAAGCTGGTGGAAGAACTCGTCGCTGCGCTCGGCTCCGGTTCCTCCTCTACGATGAGTTCGGTTGCGACTCCCGTAGCGAAGCCTCGCACACGAAAGAGAACCGGTCAGCCGTTCGTAGGCATGTGGCACGATCGCGAGGACATGACCGATAGCACCGCATGGGTTCGCAGCCAGCGCCAACAAGAATGGAATCGTTCCGGTGGTTGAATTGCTGTTCGACACGGACATTCTGATCGACGTGGGGCGCGGTGTCGGCAACGCGGTCGAGTTTTTGAATCGCACTCTCACGACCTCGACGGTTGGGGTGAGTTGTGTTACGCAAATGGAACTGCTCGTCGGTGCTCGTGACAAAGCGGAGCAGCGGCAGATTGGGCGGTTCCTCCACCAGTTTGAAATCGTCCCGATCAACATCGCAATTTCAACGACAACAGTCGGCCTGATTGAGGCGTACCGGCTGAGTCACGGGTTGGCCATCCCCGACGGACTCATCGCGGCAACTGCCCTGCATCTCAACGTTCCGTTGCTGACGAAGAACGTCAGAGATTTCAAGTTCATCAAGGGACTGCACCTGGCGGCGTATCTGTGAGCTCCTCCCAGCATCCGTGAAATGCTTCCGTTAGAAACATCTATGAAACGCATCCTCGTGACGGGCGGTTGTGGGTTTATTGGGTCGAACTTTATTCGGCAGGAGTTGGCCACGTACCCCGAGTTGTCGATCCTCAACATCGACAAGCTGACGTATGCGGGGAACCCGGAGAATCTCGCCGACATCGCGAATGACCCGGCGTTGTCGGCTCGATACCAATTCGCGCGGGGCGATATCTGCGACCGCGAGTTCCTCAACGGACTGCTGCTGCCGGGCGACATCGACGCCGTGATCCACTTCGCCGCCGAGAGCCATGTTGATCGGAGCATCCTCGACAGCGGGCCGTTTGTGCAGACGAACATCGTCGGGACGCAGGTGCTGCTCGATGCCTGTCGTCAGGCGGGCGTAACGCGTTACGTGCAGGTCTCGACCGATGAGGTCTATGGTTCGCTCGGCGACAACGGGAAGTTCACGGAAGAAACGCCCCTCGCGCCGAACAGCCCGTACTCGGCCTCGAAGACGGCGGCTGATCTCCTCGTGCGAGCTTACTTCCACACGTTCGGCTTCCCCGCGATCACGACCCGTTGCTCCAACAACTACGGGCCGTATCAGTTCCCCGAGAAGCTGATTCCGCTCTTCATCTCGAACGCTTCGCAAGACCAACCGCTGCCGGTCTATGGAACGGGTCTCAACGTGCGGGATTGGATTCACGTCCTCGATCACTGTCGCGGGATCGACGCGGCGCTGCGAAGAGGCACGCCGGGTGAGGTCTACAATTTCGGCGGCAACTGCGAACTGACCAATCTCGACCTGACGTACACATTGCTCGAAGCACTCGGCAAACCGAAGACGCTCATCAAGTACGTGGCCGACCGCCCCGGCCACGATCATCGCTACGCCATCGACGCGACAAAGGCGAAGCGAGAATTCGACTGGGAGCCACTGGTCAACTTCCGCGACGGCTTGAAGCAAACAGTCGAGTGGTATCAGGCCAACACGACTTGGGTCGCCCGCATCAAGTCGGGCGAGTACCGCTCGTACTACGAACAACAGTACGGCACGCGGTTGTGAGATTTGCCAACGCGGGCTTCGGTCGAACGAGGATCGTTCGAGAAATGACTGTCCGCATTTGGTTTGTGAAGGTAGCCCTGTCGCTCCGCGACAGGAAGCGCGGGCGCGGGGATCGCTCTCTGAGTCTCGGTACATCGGCTCGCCAAATCGCGGTCTGGTTCATCG
>JAYVOX010000072.1:0-2697 GCA_043757695.1 Schlesneria sp. | reverse complement strand
TGCGCGATCGGCACGTAGACCAGCAGACTCCACAACGCCGAAAAAATCAGGACGGCACTGAACTTCATTCGCTCCACCCAAGCGCCGATCATCAGGCCCGGCGTGATGATGAAGAACGTCATCTGGTAAGCGAAACCCAGCAACTCGGGGATGCCCGTATTGCCCCACATCGAAGCGGCGCTCACTCCCGCCAAGCACGACTTCGCCAAAGAACCGCACACGGGATTGTTCGTGGTAAACACCAACGAGTAGCCGCAGACGAGCCAGATCAAACTGAGCAGACACGTCAGCGCGAAGCATTGCATGTACACCGACAGCACGTTGGCTCGTCGGACCAGTCCGGCATAGAACATCGCCAAACCGGGGATCATCATGAACAGGACGAGGGCCGTGGAGGCCAACATCCACGCGGTGTCACCCGCATTCAAAGCCGCAGCCAGAATCATCGAGAAAGCTTTCCATTGGAGTGCGAAATGGAGTTGATGGCGGAATGCCCAAAGATCGAGCGGGCGGGAGTCTCACGGACGGAGGAACTCGCGTCAAACGAGTTGCGGTTGAGGTGACAGGATTGAACCACCGGGCAGCGCGACTTACGATCCGCACCTCAATCAGTGGCTGTGGTGGCCGAACGCGTGAGAGTTCGGATTGAAGTCTCACGACATCAGCTACGCCCGTTATTCCCGAGCGATTCCTTACGATCCGGCCCGCTCCTCACGCCTTGTGAATTACCGGTGTCTGCTCGTTGGCTCCGTCTCTCCCGAGAACCACGTCATGCCTCAGAAAATCATCATCGACGCTGACCCTGGGATTGGTGACGCCTTGGCGATCGCCCTCGCGCTGCTCGACCCCGATCTCGATGTGATCGCGCTCACGGCGGTGGGTGGCAACGTGTCGGCCGTACAAGCCTGGCGAAATTTGCAATCGGTCGTCGAAGCACTCGACCCGCCGAAGTGGCCGCGCATCGGGGTCGCCGACTCGGGGCAGCGGTTGCAGGAAGCGGAAGTCGATTTCCTGGAATCGCCCGCGTGGCAGCAACGCCAGAAGTGCCTCAATGGTCCCGATGGCTTGGGCGATTGGACTCCGACTGTCGCCGACCTGCATCACCCGCGCGACTCCGTCAAATTGCTGACCGAGTTGGTCCGGCAGTACCCGCATGAGATCGTGCTGCTAACGCTCGGGCCGCTCACCAACTTGGCGCTCGCCATTGATCGCGACTCCGAATTCTTGAGCCGTGTCCAAGCTGTGGTCTCGCTGGCGGGAGCCGTCACGGCACCGGGCGACATCACCGCGACCGCCGAGTTCAACATCCTGCATCACCCCGAAGCGGCTCAGTTGGTGTTGAAATACCCCGCCACGAAGACGCTGGTCCCGCTCGATGTCAGTCAGAAAACGATGCTCACGTTCGAGCAGTTTCATCGTCTCAACCTGACTGATGACACCCGTTGTGGGTACCTGCTTCGCCAGTTGATTCCGTTCGCGTTGGGAGCACATCACCAGCATCTCGGTGTCGAAGGGATGTGGCTGCCCGAGGTGACGGCCCTCGCCTCCATCGCCCGTCCAAGACTCTTCCAACGCAGCACGATGGCCATCGATGTCGAAACGCAAGGCAAGCTGACGCGCGGCATGACGCTCTTCGACCGTCGCACAAAGCCGGAATGGCGCAACAACATCAACGTACTACGAGAAGTCGAGCCTCAAGGCGTTCTCGATTACCTGACCTCGATTGTCCTGCACTCCGTGGCGGGGCATTGATGCCGTGTTGCGACGCTGAAAACCGCCGAGTCACTCGCTAGACTCTGCCCCGCGTTGGAACCCGCCGCGTTGCGGTCGATCGGTTGCCCCGCACCATTCATTCCCCAATTCCACAGGCCGATCACCGTCACCATGCCGTCGTCACGCGAAGAGATTTTGGCCTCCGTCCGCAAGCATCTGGTCGAGAGTGTTGCGCTCCCCGACTTGAGCGGGCCGTGGATCGAATATCCCGATCCGATCGCACAGTTCGCCAGCGTCCTCGAACTGATCGGCGGCCGCTGCGTGCGAGTCCCCAACGTCGAGGCCATCAACGCGGAACTCGCCGCGATCCCCGCTTATTCCACCGCGAAGCAAACGGTGTCGCGCGTGCCCGGCGCGGGGGCTTCCACCGTGGACCTCGATGCCATCGACGACCCGCACGCGCTGGACGACATCGACTTCGCGATCATGCCGTGCGAGTTCGCTGTCGCCGAGAACGCCGCCTGCTGGGTTCACGACCGAGGACTCAAGCACCGCGTGATCTACTTCCTCTGCCAGCATCTCTCCTTCGTCGTTCGCGCGGCCGATGTCGTCCACAACATGCACCAAGCCTACGAACGCTTGGAGTTCCAACAGCCCGCTTTCGGAGCCTTCATCGCTGGCCCCTCGAAGACCGCCGACGTGGAACAGTCGCTCGTCATCGGCGCGCACGGACCTCGCTCGCACACGGTCTTCGTCGTCGGTTGAGTCACCAAGACCATCTGTTGTTTCGAGGTCGAGTCGAGGCAACGCAATTCAGTTCACACTCGATAATCGAATTCTTCATCCATGCTCCGGCACTGCCATCCGTGCGATTCACTGCTTGCATCTAGAGCACTTGGAGAGTTGGTTTGCAGTGTTGTAGCCACGCTCGCCAGAGCGTGGAGGGGAGCGAACAACCACCTTCTGGCGAAGGTGGCTACTGAA
>JAYVOX010000071.1:0-2705 GCA_043757695.1 Schlesneria sp. | reverse complement strand
GCCATTGGGATCGACGACGAGCGGATCGGCATCTTGCTGACGTTGACGTTGCTCGGCGACACGTTGGTCTCACTCCCCATCACGACGTGGGCGGATCGGATCGGGCGTCGGCGGATGTTGGTGGCCGGGGCCTTGCTGATGGTCTTCGCGGCGGGGCTGTTTGCCATCACGCACGATTTCTTCTGGTTGCTGATTGCCGCGACAATTGGCGTCATCAGTCCGAGCGGCGGTGAGATCGGGCCGTTCCTTTCGATTGAACAAGCCGCGTTGTCGGGGCTGCTGCCGGACCAACGACGGACGATGGTCTTCGCCTGGTACAACTTGATCGGCTCGTTTGCGACGGCGGTGGGGGCGCTGGTCGGCGGCATCGTCTGTCAGTGGGTCGAGTCGCGCGGCGCGACGGGGGCCGAGATTTATCGTCCCGCGATTCTGGGCTACGGCGCAATCGGTCTGCTGCTGGCATTGATGTTTGGCTGGCTGTCGTCGCGCATGGAAGTAATCTCGGCCGAGAACGCGACGGCCGTCGCGCGGGGACCGCTGGGGCTGGGACGTTCACGAGCAATCGTGGCGAAGTTGTCGGTCCTGTTTGCGATGGATGCCTTCGGCGGCGGCTTCATCGTGCAGAGCGTGCTGGTGTACTGGTTCAAGATTCGTTTCCAAGTGGACCTTGCCACACTGGGCGGCATTTTTTTTGGAGCCAACGTGTTGGCGGGCATCTCCGCCCTGCTGGCCGCGCGATTGGCGAGTCGTTTCGGTCTGATCAACACGATGGTCTTCACGCATCTGCCTTCGAACGTGCTGTTGATGCTCGTGCCATTGATGCCCAACTTCCCATTAGCCGTGACGCTGCTGCTGATCCGCTACAGCATTTCGCAGATGGACGTGCCGACTCGCCAGAGTTACGTGATGGCGGTGGTCTCACCGGAAGAACGCTCGGCAGCGTCGGGCGTCACGGCCGTCGCGAGGTCTCTCGGTGCCGCCCTCTCGCCGTGGCTGGCAACTCGATTTCTACACGCCGACAACGTGTGGCTCGCGGGGATGCCCTTCTATTTGGCGGGCGGCATCAAGGTGTTCTACGACCTGCTCCTGTACCGCGAGTTCGTCACGGTGAAACCGCCTGAAGAGTCCTCGCCCGACAAGTTCTAACGGCTGGGTCAGGCGTTCAGTTCCTGTTTCATCGCTGCCAGTTCCGCATCGATCTGAAGTTGGCGGTCATCGGGTGCGGTGGTCGCGGGCAGCAGAGTGGCGTTGGCGAGTGGCGTCGGTTCCTTACCGCCGGAGATCGGACCAAGACTGGCTTGTTTGCGCAGCGCCTCTGCGAGTCGAGCTTCCAGCGCGCGTTGCATGGTCGCGAGATGCTCCTTCGTGGCGACGGCCGCGGTGTGCTGTTGTTCGAGACCGGCGATCAAGTCTTCGACTTCTCGCTTGCGAAGCAAACACTCGCGCGCAGCGGCCTCGGATTGGGAGACCAGATGTCCGCGCGCCTTGTCGGTCCACGCTGCCGCTGCGGCCCGCTGCTCTTCAATTTCTTGCAGCAGCCGCGATTCGGAGTTCCCCGCCGTGTTGACGCTGCGCAAGGCACCGCTCAATCCCTCCCGCATCTCGCGCACGATGTCTTCGATCGCGGCGCGCGGGTCGTCGGTCTCTTGCAGCAGCAACGAAAGGTTGCAGGTGACGATGTCGGTCAGTCGGCTGAAGTAACTCATGGCGAGTCTCCTTCGAGGTGATGTGGTTGGGGGAGTGAGTGAGGTCAGGTGTTTCAATCAGTCCACCGCTGGGAAAGTCTCAAGTGGGACCGAGCGAGGTCTCGCTCGGTCCATCGTCGTCAGCCAGCAATGTTCGGGTCGAGGATCCCTTTGAGAGCCAGCTTCTCACGCAGCTTTTCTCGCGCCAGTCGCAAACGACTCTTGGTGGTCGGCAGGTTGGCCTCCATCGCCTCGGCGATCTCGGGCAAACTCAAACCGGCGAATGAATATAGGATGAAGGTCAATCGCTGGTCTTCGGGTATCTGAGGCAAGAGGCTATCGACGAGTTGCGACAGCTCCTTTTGATCGGCCTGTTCTCCGGGTTGAAGGAAGTCTCCGGGCAACCGCGAGACGATGTCGTCACTCTCTTCACCATCCAGACCTGGGCGGCTGCGCACGGATCGAACGAGTGCATCGTGCGACCGTTTGCGTGTCGTGTCGATGAGCAGGTTGCGAGCGATCCGGTACATCCACGCTTTGAACAGCCCGCGCGGCAGATAGTCCCAGGCGGTGTTGTGGATGCGGAGCAACGTCTCTTGCGACAGGTCTTCACCGAGTTGCCAGTCGCGCAGATGACGATAGAAGAACCCGATCAACGGCGACTGATGACGCTGTACCAGTTTTTGGAAGGCGTGTTGGTCACCCCCTTGCAACCGCAACATCAGCTCGTCGTCTTCGTCGTGCATGGATCGACTTTAGTCTGGCCTGAGGAGGTGCAAAGGACCGGAGCTGACCGGGATTTCGCTGGAGCAGACGCGCGGATCGAGTCGGCGGCGACCACTCTAATCGTCAATGACGCGCTTGCCTATGCACGGCGTTGGCGGTGAGGGATGAAGTCGCTATACCTCGCGCGACGAAAACTGGCTCTCCGCCATTCGTGTTGATTCTTGTGGTACATCAGCCGCAGGGCGCTAGCCCCGGTTCGATTTCGCTTAACCGGGGCTAGCGCCCTGCGGCTGA
>JAYVOX010000070.1:0-10030 GCA_043757695.1 Schlesneria sp. | reverse complement strand
CGTGCCGGACTCTCTCCCAACGGAGCTTGCCGAGCCGGAGTCCGTTCCATCGGACCCGCGCGTCATGGCGACACACGTTCGCTTCGCCAAACTACTCGATGAACACGGCTGGCCCGGCCGATCCATCGCCGCACTCGAAACGGCACGTGCGCGATTCGGTGACAAACCCGAGTTGCTCGTCCCATTGGCCGACCTCTATCGTCGCTTCGCCCATCCCGAAGTCGCCGCGCCGCTCTATCGCCTCGCCGAAAAAGACTGGCCGCACGACAAGGCTCTGAGGCAAAGCCTCAACGCCTGCGAAGCGGCTCTGCGCGAGCCAACGTTTGAAAACCCGCGCGGCCCAACGTGAGACGTTTTGGAGTTGGTCGAAACTTACTGTAGTCTGGTCGCTCCGCCGACCAGACACCCATCGACCAGACACCCGTCGGCGGAGCGACGGGTCAACAGTAGACGAACCGCCTCAATGTCTGACTGAGGACCGCGCGAGTTCGCCCACCCGCAAAACACGACTCTGCCTCCGCTCCTTGCCCCTTGGTCATTGCCCACCATGCCACTCCCTATCGAACACCGTGACTTCCAATTCCCACCATTGCGCAGCGACGAGTTATTGAGCGATCCGATCGCTCAATTCCAACTCTGGGTTGCAGCGGCGCGTGCGGCAAACGTTTTGGATTGGGAGGCGATGACACTGGCGACCGCGTCACGCGACGGACGGCCGAGTGCCCGCATCGTTTTCCTGCGCGGAGCCGATGCGCGCGGCTTCGACTTCTATACGAACTATGACAGCCGCAAGGGGCGACAACTGGCTGACAACGCGCAGGCGGCACTTGTCTTTCATTGGCGAGAACTCGAACGCCAAGTCTGTATCGAGGGAACCGTCGCGCGGATGTCGAGCGAGGAATCGGATGCGTACTTTGCAGATCGCCCGGTTCAGAGTCAGCTCGGCGCGTGGGCTTCGGCACAAAGCCAACCGCTCGACTCAGCGGAGACGCTCGAACGGCGCGTGGAAGAACTGCGTCACCGCTTCGCTTCGGGAGTAATTCCGCGTCCCGAGCATTGGGGCGGCTATCGCCTCACTCCCGATCGCATCGAGTTCTGGCAAGGTCGCCCGAGCCGTCTGCACGATCGGTTCGTCTACACGCGCGCGACCGATGGCTCGTGGACCAAACAGCGCGTCAACCCGTGAGCGACGCGACGCTCGTGACTGAAGGCGACTCACGCAGCGGCGCGCGAACCCGGGTTCAGCTTGCCATAGACAAGATTGAGCAACTGCCCCAACTGCTGCGCGTGAGCCAGCTCTTCGTGGGCGAGTCGAATCTTGAACCGGCGCTCCAGTTGCATAATGAGGCTCACCATATCGACCGAGTCGAGTCCAAGTTGCTCGGCCAAGCTCTGACTATCTTGTAGCGAGGTCACCTCTTCTCCGGTCTCATCCTCGAAGAGTTCCATCAAGACTTCTCGAATCTCATCGCGTGACATCTTCGTTCCCCTCCAAGTTGGCGTGACGCACGGTGGGTTGGCATGTCGAGCGACTGCCGCTCGATCAGGGGCGGGATGAAATCATTTTTTGGCAAATCGCACAATCCCGCCTTTCGCTCAAGCGGCGTAGCGCATTTGTCACCCGCAGAGTGAGCAACCCGCAGGTGAACGGTCACAGTGTTTCTTGATAATCCTGTTTACTCACCTGCTTTTCATCCGTGCCCCGGCCCTGCCATCCGGGTGGTCACTTCTTCGAGCCAAGAACTCGTCCAAGAACAAGACTGTGATTTGTAGGATGGGCACTCTTGCCCGTCTGGCCTTCAGATCACTCAGGCGTTCGCTCCACAGCCGGACGGGCAAGAGTGCCCATCCTACGGTGTTGTTTTTGGACAAGTTCAAGAGTGAATCGCACGGATGGCACGGCCGGAGCACGGATGAAGTCGGCTGCGGGAGTTGCTCAATCTCAAATTCTTGGGAAACCGGTCTATGCGCGAACGGGGGGATCACTAAACTCCCTCGCCCTAGTCGCTTGGGCAATCGGAAGCCGTCGTAGCTCACGTCGGTTTAAGTCTCGAATTCTGTCCCGCACGGGAAGGAGTCCGTCGTGTCTGCCGCTAGCCAAACCTCGTTGTCGGCGGAGTCCGATCACTCCCGTTCGGCAAGCCCTGAACGCAGCGTGACACTCGAATGTGGCATTGCCGCGTTCGGAGTCGCCAACCTTACGGGCGAGTTGTTGGCCACCATTCGCAAGTCCCCCGAAGCCCACACCGCGCTGCCGCTCGCCCCTTCGGTGGCTCGTCATTGTGATGAACAAACTCTGGCGGCGCTCTTCGCGGTTGGCGAGGCCATGCGAAAGCTGGAAGCCTCCGCAAATGACTTTGAGCCATGGGGCATCGTCGCTTCGACCCGCTTCATCGGCCGGTCGTTCTTCGCCCAGTCGCTCGAAAAATTTGATCGCGAAGGTCCGTGGAACACGTCGGTGCAAGTCGTCCCGCACCGGTCGCTCCATTCCACGTCCAGCACGATTAGCTTGGCTCTCGGTAGCCACGGTCCCAACGTCGGTGTCGGTGGCGGCAGCGATGGAGAAGGCCAAGCGCTACTGGCGTCCGCCTCCCTCTTGGATGAGTTCGATCTTCCCGGCGTCTGGCTCGTGTTGGCCGGATGGTCGCCCGAATTGAACGTCGATGCCTCGGGGAATCCCACAGCAGAATGTCGCTGTCAGGCACTGGCGCTGGCTCTCAAACCGACGCGCGACGTGCAGGGCGGCTTGAGTTTTCGGATCGTTCCCGATCACGATTCCTTTGAACTGGCAACCGGCTCCACCGGTAACAGCCCTTCGACAAGTTGGCTCTCGTTGTTGACCGCCTTGCTCGACAAGGAGCCGCAGAACCTCAATGTCATCGCGCCGTTGTGCGATGGCTTGCGAGTCGAACTCGTGTGGAACTCGGCCAGCTCTGCCGCCAACTCGTCCGCTCCGTCCAATCACAACGTCGCAGACGATCTGCGTGCGGCGAGTTGACCGCACGCGCCAGTCACAAGAACGCATCCCTCTCCTTCACACCTCTTGCCACCTCGAGCCGCTCATGTCACAGCGACCTGCTGTCTGGATCACCGGTGTTGGACTGACCACGTCGCTCGGACATCGGTACGACGAGTTCGCGAACAACCTGCTCGCGGGACGTTCCGGCATTCATCGTGTCGAACGATTCAATGTGGAAGAACATCCGAGTCAGATCGCGGGTCTCGCGGGGGACATCCGTTGCCCCGAAGGCGACGACGAACAGCAGTTCGCGTCACTGCTGCGTCTGGAACAAATGGCTCACTGGTGTGGACGAACCGCGCTCGATCACGCTCGACTCGACACGCACGGTTTGCGAGTCGGCCTGATCCTCGGCATGGGTGCCGAATGGATGCAGATGTGGGAACCCGATCGTCAACGTGGTGGTCTCCGTTTGCGTGACGCCGTTCTCGATGAAGAGTCGGTCGTGACGATGGCTCAACGCCGATTGGGCTTGCGCGGGCCGACGCTCACCATTTCTGCCGCGTGTGCCAGTGGGAATTGGGCCTTGGCCGAAGCGCGTCGCTGGCTGCAACTCGGCTGGGCCGATGTCTGTCTCGCCGGAGCGATCGACAACGGCGTGTCGCCCCTTTCGATGGCAGGCTTCGGAAATCTGCGAGCACTCTCCCGCAAGAACGATGCGCCGCAAGCCGCGTCGCGACCATTCGAGAAGAATCGTGACGGCATGGTTCTCGGTGACGGCGGTGCCCTCTTCGTCCTCGAACGAGAAACCGATGCCCGCGCGCGACACGCACGCGGCTATGCCGAGGTCTCCGGCTTCGGCGGGACCAGCGACGCACATCATCTCGTCATCCCCTGCCCCGAACCGGCGCAAGGGATCGCCGCGATGAGACTCGCGCTCCGCAATGCCGGTGTCAGCCCGAGTGAACTCAGCTACATCAACGCACACGCGACCTCAACCTGCGTCGGTGATGTCGGTGAGGCGCGCGTTCTGCAAGCGGTACTCGGCAACTCGGTCAGTGACATTCCGATCAGCTCGACCAAGAGCATGACGGGCCATCTGCTGAGTGCTGCCGCTGCCGTGGAAGCCGCCGCGTGCTTGGTCGCTCTCGAACGTCAGATGCTGCCGCCAACGATCAATCTCGATGAGACCGATCCCGACTGCGCGATGCTCCGCCACGTCCCGCATCACGCGATCAGCCATCCGGTGTCGGTCGCCGTCTCGAACTCGTTCGGCTTCGGCGGCAACAACACGTCGCTCGTCCTCCGCGCCGTCGCGTGAAATGTTTAGCCGCAACGCCACCGGCGTGCGTGCGATTCACAGTTCACGCGCAATCGCGCGCACGCCGGTGGCGTTGCGGCTAAACAAAGCCTTCCAACTCTCAATACCCCGCACTCGCTCCCTTCGCGACGTTGATCGCCGGCAGGCCGAGTCGTTTGCGACACTCATCGAGAATCTCCGCCGTCTTGCTCGCGCCGCAGCGGGTGACGCCGATCGCTCTCACCGCGAGCAGCCCGTCGAAATCGCGGACGCCGCCCGCCGCTTTGACCTGCACTTGTGAAGGCGAGTGCTTTCGCATCAGCCTCAAATCGTCATGCGTCGCGCCGCCCGTGCCGTAGCCGGTCGAGGTCTTCACCCAATCCGCATTGAGTTCGCCACAGATCTCGCACAGTTGGATTTTGTGTTCGTCCTGCAAGTAGCAGTTCTCGAAGATGACCTTCACCTTCCGACCGGCCGCGTGGGCGACATCAACCACCACGCGAATGTCCTCGCGCACGTAGTCCCACTTCCCGCTCAACACTTGGCTGATGTTGACGACCATGTCCAACTCTTCGCAGCCATCGGCGATCGCCCGCTGCGCCTCGGCCAGTTTGACCGCCGTCGTGTGTCCGCCGTGAGGGAACCCAATCGTTGTGCTCGGTTTGACCGTCGAGCCTTTCAGCAACTCGGCACAGCGGCCCAGATAGTACGGCAGGATGCAGACGCTGGCCGCGTTGTACGCCACCGCCAGCTTGCAGCCCGCCACGAGATCACTCTCCGTCATCGTCGGGTTGAGCAACGAGTGATCGATCATCTTGGCCATGTCATCGTAGGTGTAGGTCATTGTTTTCTTTTTCCGCTCTTGAATTCTTTTCCCACGTTTAGCCCCAACGCCAACGGCGTGGGTGCGAACGCGAGTCAACTGTTGATCACACGCACGCCGTTGGCGTTGCGGCTAAACGTTTCATGGGTGAGTCAGGAGTCGAGCCTAACCGACCACGAACTGCCTCAAATACACCGAGCTCTGTTTCAGAGACTCCTTCCGCAAATCGAGCGACCCTTCATACGCACGGTCTTCCACTTCGACGCAGACCGGGCCGCGATAGCCGACATCCGTCAGCACGCTGAAAAACTGATTCCAATTCACGTCGCCCAGTCCCGGCAGCTTCGGCGTGTGGTAAAGATTGGGATGCGCTAGGATGCCGACTTGGTCCAGCCTGTCCTTGTCGATCCGCACGTCCTTCGCGTGGATATGGACCAGCCGGTCAGCGAACTCGCGGATCGGCTTCAGATAGTCCATGTGTTGCCAGATCATGTGTGAGGGATCGTAGTTCAGCCCCAGAGACAGACTCGGAATCTCCTCGAACATCCGCCGCCAGATGGCCGGAGACGTGGCGAGGTTCTTCCCGCCCGGCCATTCATCCTTCGAGAACAGCATCGGACAGTTCTCGATCCCGATCCGGACGCCGTGATCTGCGGCCAACTTCACAAGCGGCTTCCACGTCGAACAGAAGCGAGGCCAGTTGTCATCGACCGACCTGGCCCAGTCACGGCCGATGAACGTGTTGACTCGAGTCAGCCCGAGCAGCGAGGCGGCTTTGATCACGCGACCGATGTGTTCGACATACTTCTGCGCCTCGACCAAGTCCGGCGCGAGCGGGTTCGGATAGTAACCGAGGCCGCTGATCGCGACTCCCGCCTCGGCCATGATCCCCCTCACCTCGTCAGCCTTCGCCGGAGTGAAGTCGATCACGTCCACATGCGTCACGCCCGCATACCGCCGCTCGGCCTGGCTGACCGGCCAGCACATCAACTCGACGCACGAATAGCCCGTCGATTTGGCGACGCTCGCCACCTCGGCCAGAGAAAGTTCGGGCAGGATCGCACTGACAAAACCGAGCTGCATAACAAAACCCTTCGCGATTGATTCGCTTTGGTTGAGAACGCCTCTGATCGGCGAGATGGATGTTACGAACCGACTCGCGCCAGTGCCATCGAATCGCCGTGGCCAACACGTCTCGTATCGGAGTCTGGCGAGCCGGGTGCCGTAAGGCCCCGGGTTCTTTGACGAGGAACCCGGGGCCTTACGGCACCCGGCTCGCCAAGAGATCGTTGGTTGATCGAGACCTCACTTCGCATCCAGCGGATGATCCTCGAAGAACTTCCACATCTTCGTGTTCACGTCCGCCTTCAAGGCCCAGAAATGATTGAGCTTGGGAACTTCGAGGTACTCGTGCGGGAAGCCCCCTTTTTTGTAGGCGTCGCGAGCCTTGCGGCCTTCGTCCACCTTCACGATCGAATCGTCCTCGCCATGCGTGATGAAGACGCCGTACTTGTGCTTCACGCTCGGTTCGCGACGCGACAGCACACCGAGGCCCCCCGAGTGACAGCCGATCGCCGCCACGACATCGCTCCGCTGCGAGGCGAGCAGGTGCGAGAAGTAAGCTCCGTTCGACATGCCGCACAGGTAGACGCGGTTCCGGTCGAGGTTGTACTGCTCCGACAGATGAGCCAGCAGTTGGTCGAAGCAGGCGAAGTCATCCTTGGCCAGCGCGGGCCGCAGCTTCCACGCCTTGTTGACCGCGTTCGGAAAGACCAGAACAAAACCTTCCTTCTCGGCCAACTGGTCGAGCTGCGAATAGGTCGCCATCAAATCCTTGTTGTCGATCAGGAATCCGTGAAACGCAATCAGGATCGGCACCGGCTTTGAGCCATCAACCGACTTGGGAACGACCAGCCGATACTCGCGCGAGACCCCGTTGATGTCGATCTTCTCGTCGGGAAACATCCCGACGGCTCCGCCCTTCCCATTCGACGGACGGAGCGCACTTTCCGCACCTGAAGCCGTCGGCACGTGTACGACCTGAAGCAGAACGAGCGTGAAAAGTAACACTCGCATGAATCTATTCGCCGCGTGACTCATGCACTCGTCTCTCGCGTAACGAAACGTCACTCCACGCCGGGCAGGACACGCGTGCCGCTCTTCATTTCGCTTTGCTCATAGAGCGGCAGGGCGTCGGGAATCCAGTTGGTTAGGTCGCGGATGCGGGTTCCGTGGCTGGGGTGCGTGGACATGAACTCGGGCGGCGCGCTGCCGCCGCTGGCCGACGACATTCGTTCCCAAAACCGGATCGACTCGCGCGGGTCGTAGCCTGCCGCCGCCATCAGCAGCAGTCCCATGTGATCGGCTTCGGACTCGTGGCTGCGGCTGTAACCGAGGATGCCAAACTTGGCTCCCGCGTTGAGGACCGACATCACACCGTTTCTTTGACTGGGACTCATGTCGCCCATCGAAGCTCCCGCCGCCGTCATGCCGATGTTGGCCAGTTGTGTCTGCGCCATCCGCTCCGCGCCGTGATGAGCCAGCGCGTGGGAGATTTCGTGGCCGACAACCGTGGCCAACCCGGCATCGGTCTCCGCGACGGGCAGGATCGCGGTGTAGACGACCATCTTCCCGCCGGGCAGACAAAACGCGTTGACCTGCTTGTCATCGACGACTTCCAGTTCCCACTTGAAGCCGGGAATCTTGGTCCCGATCCGACGCTGGAACTCGGGATTCTTGGTCGCCTTAATCAAACGCTCGGCGACTTCACGAACGGCCTCAACGGTCGGGCCGCGCCGAACAACACGGGCATCACTCAGCACCTCCTGAAACGCCTGCAAGCCAAGCTGGGCTTCCTGCTGCGTGTTCATCGCGACGACCTGCGCGCGACCGAACGGCCCCTGCTGACAGCCACGCGCCATCGTGACGCCGATCGCGATGAGACCGATCACAATCGGAATCATCCGCGCCCCGAGGTTGAATCCCGGGCCACGGTTCTGTCGGTAGTTGCCGAAGCTCATCGCAAAGTCTCCTGACGGTCACTCTGAGCGGGGCGGCGTCAGCCCCACCGGTTTGTGGAAGGTTGATGGTCGAGGGTTGATGGTCAGAACAGGGGCATCTTCTCTGACCATCGACCTTCAACCCTCGACCATCAACCCAACAAAGAGCCGGGGGACTCACATCCCCCGCTCGGAAAATATGGTGTTCACTGATCCTTGTGATCGATGACGTTCGTTTCGAGGAACCGGGCCAGCTTGTAGAAGTCGCTGTCCTTCTTGATGAAGCGAACGATCGTCTTCAGCGAGGCCTCGTCAACGAGATCCGTGAACGGGACGTAACGCAGATCGAACTGACCTTCGACCGAGACCATTACACCGGTCTGGCCGTCCTCCACGAGAGCACGATACGCACCGACACCAAGCTGACTGCCGAGGATCACATCGAACCCGATCGGCCGGGCGCAGCGCGTCTCGTAACCAAGCTGCACGCCGTTCACTTTGCGCTTGCGCTTGGTCTGAGCCTCGAACTCCTTCGCGACCAACTTGGCCAACTTCTTGCCGAGATCGGCTCCCGCGACGGCGATGTGGCCGAACGGGTCGTACTCAACTTCGCCGAGCAGGTCCATCGGCAGCTTTTCCGCCAAACCTTCGGCCAGCACCAGCACGCCGAACTCCTTCCCTTCCTTCTCTTCGCGATAACGCATGGTCGCGACGAGCTTCTTCACGACCTTGTCCACGATCATGATCGTGCGCGTGTCCATCTCGCCCGTCTTCGGATTCTGGACCTGTTCGGCGGTGAGCAGGCTCTCGTCGAGATCTTCGATGCTCATGACGAGGCTCGCCTCGCTGGCGATCGCCGCGCCATACGCCAGCCAGCCGGCGCTGCGTCCCATCGACTCGACGATGAAATACGCGCGGCCTGCCTCCGCATCGGCCAGCAGATTGCGAATTTCGCCCGCCATCTGCTCGACCGCCGAGAAGAAGCCGAACGTAAAGTCGATGCCGTTGTAGTCGTTGTCGATCGTCTTCGGGACGTGGACCACGGGGATGCGCGGCAGGTCGGCGGGAAGCGTGTCTTGGAAGACCTTGATCTTGTACGCGGTTCGCAGCGTATCGTCGCCGCCGATCGAGACGAGGGCGTCGATGCCGAGCGACCGCAGTCCGTCGTAGACCGTTCGCAACTTGCCAGTCTTGGAGGTGTCATGCAGATCGGCGGGCGTATCGACTCCCTTGCCGGGGTTCTCTCGCGCGGTGCCGATCATGATCCCGCCCGTGCAGCGTGTCCGACGCAGCTTGTCGGAGGTCAGCCGAATGAAGTCGCGTCCCTCCTTGAGCCCCTCTTCCGGCTTGAAGCGGACCAGTCCCGCATAGCCATGCTTCATCCCGTAAACTTCGATCCCGGCTTTGATGAACGAGGCGGCTGCCGTCGAAATGACGGCGTTCGCGGCGGGAGCAGGCCCCCCCGAAAACAGGATCGCAACCTTCTTGATGGACGACTTGTTGGCAGACGCGGGCATAAGACAAATCTCCTTCGCCGACTCGCGGCGGACAGGGTGAAGCGGGCGCTGACTGAGGATCGAAACAACCACATGGTCGCGGCCGAGGCGAATTGTGAGCGGCCAGCAGCACGCGAGCAAGCCCCGCGACGAAACGATCAGCCGTTGCCGATCAGCGGCGACTTTGTTGGCCCACTCCGATGCGAGTCGTTGCTTGCAGAAGTGGGATGGCAGAAAAATTGCGGGTAGAAATAAAGAGGAACGGCAGATCGAGATCGGGTTGTCAGGACCGCCCCGCCTTTCATTTTTCTGACTCTACCGGATTGCAGGTGTGAGATTTCTGAAGCCCATCATTGAGGTTGAGGCGGTGAGGTTGTGGAGCCAGTGTTCGTGATAGCGTTTTCCGCTGAGCCGGTGAGCCGGGCAGTGGTGTTCGCGACGCTGGTTGCTGCG
>JAYVOX010000069.1:0-2708 GCA_043757695.1 Schlesneria sp. | reverse complement strand
AACAAGCCCTGCTTGCTGGACAGCGACAGCCCCCCTTTCGCCTTCTCCGCCGAGTGACAGCGCAAACACCGCGTCTCCAAAAGCGGAGCCACTTCGCGTGCAAAGTCGATCGGCTCGGCTGCAATCAGAGGAAGACAGACACGTCCCATCATCAATATCACGAGTGGTGCGACGAATTTGATCGTGCTGCGATGCACAACAGACGGACAGGCAATCAGTCGCCATAGATCAAGTGGCTTGAAGAAAATCATGGTGCAATTCCCACCAACACGAGCGGCACGCCGGGGACACCACGTCCTTGCCGCGCAAGGTCGTAGAGCGCGCCTTCGTAATAGCCGGGGCCAGAAGACATCTGTTCTTGCATTGCTTTCATGGGCAAAACTTCGACACCGACATCAATCGCGTTGCCAACGTAAAACGCCAGATGCTTCACGAACAAGTCGTATGCAATGAAGCTGTACTTGCCGAGTTGAACTTCAACGGCAACACGACGTTTGACGAAATCGGTCTGGTTGTAAGAACGAATCGGCCGCTTCCCGGCCTGTTGAATTGCCGCTTTCTGTTCCGCCTCACTGAGCATCAAAGTTCGCCGTATCAGATGGTAATCGTCGGTCACCCAGTAACTCGTGCGGCTCTCCGACCAACCGCATTCCGTGAAGTGGGCGTCGAAGGCTCGGTTGATTTCGGTCGGAGAAAAAAGTTCTTTGCCAGCCATCGTCTTCTCTTGGCTGATCTTCTTCTTGAGGCCATGAGCATCGACTTCCGTAATCACTCGCTCAATTTCCTGCCAAATTTGCGGCTCGTGAACCAGCATCCATTCGTGGCCATTCAAGTGCGAGTAGAGAGCTTCAATTTTCACGGCTCATCTCCTTCCAGCAGTGATGACGTGACGGGACTCCTCGCGACGGCTTCGCCTTTGGGGATGTAAACCGGGCGGTCTCGCGGTCGAGTTGGCAGGTTTCCTGCGGCCTCTAAACGGATGCGATCCCGTGCGACATCGCAGTACTCGGAGACAGTGTCGGCACCGGCTGCTCGACGGCCGTGACGCAGGGCCGCGATCGCTGTCGATCCTGCGCCGAGATACGGATCGACCACCAACGAACCCGGCTCGGTCATGCTCAGCACAAGTCGTTCGATCAGTTCGACGGGAAATTGACACGGGTGAATCGTCTTCTCGACATGATTGTGTTTGACGTTCGGTATGACCCAGACATCGCCCGGATTCTTGCCTTTGGGATTGCACGAGTATTCACCGGCGCGCGGTCCCTTGAAGTACTTCTTGCCGGGGTACTTCTGTGGCACGCGCACGGGATCGACATCGAAAATGTAGTCGTCCGTTTTGGTGAACCACATGATGACTTCATGCCGTCCTGAAAAGCGCCGACTGCAATGCAGACCGTGTTCAAAGTGCCAGACGATGCGATTTCTCATCAACAGATTCAGCGCGGCAAACACGGGATACAGCAACGCATCGAGCGGAATGATGGCACCGCGATGAACGAAGTTGCCAACTTGCCAACAGAGATTTCCGCGCGGGCTAAGGACTCGCACGCATTCGGCAATCACCCGAGATTGGTCCTCAACATACGCGTCCAGATTCAAGCGTCGCTCGTACTCTTTGCCGATATTGTACGGCGGAGACGTAACGACCAAATCGGCCGCACCGTCTGGTATCTGAGACAGCAAGCTAAGGCACGGTCCTTCGTAGACCGTTACGGCGTGGTCTGGTTTGAACGTCTTTCCAATCGAAACGTCGCTGCTCATCTCGAAGAGCAGTTTGCCGCCGCTTGCCTTGAGTGATGCTGACCGTCCTTTGGTCGTGGTCCGATGTTCCATGAATGTGTTCTTTCGAGACTCGTTTGTGTTCGTGCCGGATCGGGCGTTGTTCGATGAACAAGGGAGAGCATTACTCGCCACACAGAGAGCTGCCAGTGACTCCGCACCCTGTTCCCAACAGCTTGGCACTGGGATCGTCTTGAACCCAGCGACCTGTGGCTCAAGGGGCTGCGAGTAGTTGTACGCCGCGTTGTTTCAGCGCCGTTTCGAGTTCGACGCGATCGGTCTGCGCGGGGTCGATCAGTGCCGTGACCTGCCCTGCCTTGAAGCTGGCGGTGGCGGTTTCAACGCCCTTTTGTCGATAGACCGCTTCATACGCGGCGAGCGAACAGGCTTTACAGTCGAGACCGACGACCGGGATTTCGATCAGCTTCAGTTTGTCTTTCTCGATCGTGCGCAGCGGCTTAACACCGAATGTGTGCCGCGTGGCGTTGCGCAGGTCGTTGTCGAAGCGCTCGACGATTTGCTCGGGCTTCGCGCCGGGATAGACCTTGTCCGGGTCATAGTCGAAGGTCGCTTCGGCGTTCGCGAAGTCGATGCTCTTCAGCTTGAACTGCGGCAGTTTCTGTTCAAAGACCTCGCGCAAGTCCTGCTCACGATCGGGTGAGAACAGTCCCGTGATCTGATGCTTGATGAGCTTGCCAGTCGGCGGGGTTTCATCTGCCGCTTGAGCGCCGGTTGCAACGAAGGCAAGCAGCAGTGCTGCGAAATGCAGGCGGGAGTTTGTGCTGGTCATGGTTTTCTTTCGCACGTCGGATCGGATGAAAGTTGGGCTAGTGCTTCGTCTACGCTTAATTTTGGGGTAGCCATGTTCGCCAGAACGTGGGAATCCCGCACTCTGGCGAGTGCAGCTACCCGATTATTTAGCGTGG
>JAYVOX010000068.1:0-2716 GCA_043757695.1 Schlesneria sp. | reverse complement strand
TGCGTGCCGACGGTGATGCCGAAGCCGCGCAGGAAGAAGAGCGACGCGAAGAACATCCCCGCCAGCGTCCGAAAGACGAAGCTGAACCACAGCGAACGGCTCGATTGCACGCGTGCGACCGCTTCCGTCAGCAACGACAGCGACTGCCCATCGGCTGCCGGACCGAGATAGTGGGCGAGCGAAAAGATGAGGCTCGTCAACACGACTGTCCCGACGACAGATCCCCGATGCGGGACGAGCAACGCGCGCAGCGCGGCGTACGTCACGGGGATCAGGCAGAGTCGAAACAGAAACTCTTCGTAGATACCCGCGCCCATGAAGGCGATCAGCTTCACGAGGAATCCGGAGTGCCAACGACTCGCTTCGACTTGCAGCGTCATCGCACCTGCTTGTCGAAAGCAGTAGTCGGTCAACTGCCCGAGCAGGATCAGCACAAAGGCGAACAGCAGACTTTCGGCCAACATTCCGCCGAGCGTGTCCCACGACATCCGCCACGGCTGGCGACTGAGCCATTGCCACGACAGCATTGCGCCGATCACGACCGCTGGTAACAACCACAACAGATCGAGGCCCATCCGTTGCAGGCCAAGTCTCATCCACGCATCGGCTCCGTTGCGCACCGAGTCACCATCGGAACCACCGATCAACCAGACACCCATCTCATAGGCAAGCAGCAGCGGTAACAAGAAGACCAGATTGCAGAAGGGCCGACGGGTCTCGAACCAATACTCAGGTTGAGCCGAGACCGGTGGGACGAAGGCATCGAAGAACAAATTGCGAAACGTCATGGCCGACACTTCCGAGAGTGCCGCGCGAGAGTGCGTGGCAACTCGTCAGGTCATCGACCGGCCGCGAAGTCGCCGTTCAAGATCGTTCCCAGCGGCGGCAAACTCACGCGGTGCATCAGCGTGTTGCCGAACTTTTCCCTGTCAAACTTTGTCGGTTACGAAAACCGCGACTGTCGTGCTGAACGATCTCGGAGTGCGGGGGGGTAGTTTGAATTCAGTCGCATCGAATGGGCCGCCGATCCCAACGAGTGAAAGATCAGCGACATTGCGGCGCGGGACGGTCGCATTGCCGAGTGAGACCGTAGGATGGGCACTCTTGCCCGTCCCCCGACTTCCTGACGAGTGCGAAGACTGGACGGGCAAGAGTGCCCATCCTCCAATTCAGTGTGAGAGCGATCTCACAGAAGGTATGTCTGATGGCGACTGACATTCGACTCAAGGACCGACTTCCCGAGCTGACGGATCGCATCGTCGATACGTATCAGGAAATCGAGACGACCAATCATCTGGGCCACTGCCCGTTGCCGAGCGTCGAGGCGATTACGGAAATCGCCAACGACCTCCAGGAGATTCTCTATCCCGGCTATCGCAAGCGGCAGAATCTGCACTTCGGCAATGTCACGTACCACGTCGGTGATTTGATTGATGGCTTGCATGACCGCCTCACACAGCAGATCGCTCGTGCGCTCCGTCACGACTACCGCCGCAAGAACCAATTGCTGTGCGGAGAAATTCAGCCCGACTTCGAAGCGGTCGGACAAGAAAGGGCGATCGAGTTCCTGCAAACAATCCCCGCGCTGCGCAAGACGCTGGCGACCGACGTGCAGGCGGCGTTCGATGGCGACCCCGCCGCCGGGAATCTCGATGAAATCATCTTCTGCTATCCGGGCCTGGAGGCGATCACCGTTTACCGACTCGCCCACGAGCTGCATCGTTTGCAAGTGCCACTCATCCCGCGAATGCTTTCGGAATGGGCACACGGTCGAACGGGGATCGACATCCATCCGGGAGCGACCATCGGCCCGTCGTTCTTCATCGACCACGGCACAGGCGTGGTGATCGGGGCGACGTGTGAGATCGCGAGCGGCGTGAAGCTCTATCAGGGCGTGACGCTCGGCGCTCTCAGCTTCGCCAAGGATGAACAAGGCAATCTGGTCCGCAACTCAAAACGTCATCCCACGATCGAAGAGAACGTCGTGATCTATGCCAACGCGACGGTCCTCGGCGGCACCACGACCATCGGCAAGAACTCGGTCATCGGCGCGGGGGCCTCGGTCTACGAAAGCGTCCCCGCCAACACCGTCGTCACGCTCGAAAAGCCCACCCTCAGGATGCGCCAAGCATCATGAACTCAAGGCCGTGTTGACATTCTGTTTGCGGAACTGAGCAGAGAGAGAGTAAACCGCGAACGTCGATTCTGCCTCAAGAAGCAGGGATGTCAGGGGTCGGTTTGAATTGTCTGACGAGCAGTGGCAGCGAGTAGCAGTCCTGTTGCCGAGTGCGTCCGCCACGCTGAATAATCGGGTAGCGGCACTCGCCAGAGTGCGGGATTCCCACGTTCTGGCGAACATGGCTACCCCCAAATTAAGCGTAGACGAAGCACTAGGGCGAGCGGCATGAAGGGAAATACCAAGCAAGTGGTCTAATTCGAGATTGAGGAGTGGTGTCAGACTTTGGGTCGGTGTTGGGGTTGTCTGAGGGGGGCTTCGGGAGTTCATCACCATGGATAGTGTGGCGTCGGTGGGGTTGACGGATCAATTGTTGATGGCGGCGGCTCGGGCGTTGACGGGGCGGGAGCGGCGGGTGTTTCAGGGGCGGGTTTGTTCGGAGTTGTGTGACAGTCAGGCGCGACGAGCCGAGGCGCGATTCGGCTGGGGGCGGCGGAACGTCCGTGATGGACTCGTCGAATTTGCCAGCACTGCTGACGA
>JAYVOX010000067.1:0-10070 GCA_043757695.1 Schlesneria sp. | reverse complement strand
GGGAGCGCAGATTGCCATTCAACACCGGCATCGTCTTGATGCTGGTCTCGCGAGCCACGGAAGGGTCGCCATGCTGCTCCCATTGTTGAGGCTGCACTCAGCCAGTTCGTTCGTTTCCCGGTTCATGTTCCTGATTTCGCTCGCGGCGAAAACTGTGCTGCGCCGTCCGTCGTATGGGAGAGCGTCGGCGAGACCTGCGTGCTACATTCTTTCGAGTTGCCCGATCGCGATAAGACGTACGCTCTTGTTGCTGGTCGGACTGATGTCCCTCAAGCAGACGATCGTGCCGAGCGCGGAGGAAAACTGGCTGCTCACAAAGCAGCTCTACACGGTTGGCGAGACCGCATTCGTACCGGTGCTCGTCGCGCAGCAGACTTGTTTTGAAAGCCAGTTGGCCTAGGTGGAGGCCCTCACCGAACTGCACACGGTCGTCACCGAAATCAACGGCCTGCAACTGACCGGCGGTCTCAACCCCGCCGCCATCGGCTCGGCCTTCAAAACCAGCCGGGCGGCTCCGCTCAGCGTCAGCGAGCGCTGCTCAATCAGGTGCAACATCGCGCCGCGAAACAATTGTTACCGGCGGCCCAAATTGGGCAGTGACGAATTTCGGAGACAGTTCATCGCGCAGCAAACTTTCAAGATCAACCGAAGGGATTACGCGAAAGAGATCGCGTTGCCTGCTTTTCTTTTCTGATCGCTCGATGGACCCACCAATGGACAACTTGTTGTTGCGTGAGTTGATCGTCCGCTGGCGTTCCGACGCCAGCGCATCTAGCTCAGCAGTGCGATCTTGAGCGGGTAATCCTCCCCGGCGGCGTCGCCCCGTCGATACCGTGCCAGAATTCGCCGCACCTCCCGACGCTGGCCCTTCACTCGTGGAATCACCAACGAGTCATAGCCGGTTGTCTGGTGGCGCATCCAGGCGATCACGGCGGCTTCGGCCCGCTCTTCAACCGGGATGCGTTTGGTCCTCGCAACTGTGCCACTGCCAACGGGTGTCGCATGTTCGGTGACGGCTCCGGCGAGACGGATGGCAAATTCGGCATAGTTCGGATGAAATGTGAGGAAGGCCACGACCGCTCCCAGGAAGTCCTCGACGTATTCCTCTTGGGCTTTGTCCCGGCGTTTGGCGTCAGACTCCTTCCGCTGCACAAAGGACTCAGTGGATCGCTCCACTTCGAGGTCCGCACGAATGCGGTCAATCGTCGCTGCTGGTGCCCACACTCCTCGTGAGAAGACGTTTCGCCCCTTGTTCTCGGCCACGACCCAATGATCGCCAGCGGCCTTCACTCTGCGTGTCAGGGCCGCATCACCGGGGGGAATAGAATCCAGCCTTCCGGTGCGGTCAGGACTGTGCCATCGGCGGTGCGAACGGTGTTCGTCGTCGGGCCGGGGGTGAAGGTGTTGTCGCTCACCGCTGATCTCCGTAATGCACCGCCAGCCAAACAGTCTGTTCGTCCGGCGTCGTCCATTCAACTCGATACTTCTTGTGGGCCGGGATGTTCACGAAATCACCCGGCTTCATCGCGACTGTCTCGTCCTCGAACCTCAACCGAGCCGCTCCCTTCAACACGATGACCAATTCGTGTTGATCTTGGTCGAACCAGAAGCCTTCGGATGATGCGTGACCGTGGGACACGATTCGCTCGATGCGGATGCTGGCGGCTTCGAGCAGCGTGGTGAACAGCTCGTCGGGCAACTGCCGGGGCAGGTCAGCGAAGAGGTTGAATGGGACCCATTGAATGCCTCATCCTGCAAAGCGATTCAGGTTTGCTCGCAAGCTTCATCGACTTCAATTTCCCCTTCAAGGTTGCGAGACGATCTTGATGGGACTCTTCGTTGGTCGGGCATCTGATTTCTTACTTGCCGCTGCTGGGGCTTTGGCAAATTTCTGGGACGCAAGCTTCGCAGTCCCCTTTGGAAACTTCCTCGACGGGATTTTCGATTGGGACTTGGGGAACTTGCTCGAAGGAATCTTCTTCTTGATCGTTGAGAACTTCCTCGACGGGATTTTCGCCATATCGTGTTTCCTGCGTTGCCCGTCATTTCACTAAGATGAGGCGGCTCCATCGACCTAGATTTCAGTTAGACTGAAAACGTGGCCTCAGAACTCCATGCCAAGCAGGGAACGGATCAGTTCCTCGGCCAGATCTTGGTCGAGCCAGTTGTCGAATCGGGCGAGGGCGGGATTCACGCCAAGGTTCGACAAGAGGTTCTGATCAACTCCAGTGATGCGGGGTATCACGAGCTGCACTTTGACCTGAAACGGAAACTTGCCGCCCCAGAGTTTGGGGGCCAGGTTGCGGCCGCCGCTGGACGTGGCCTTCCACAGTCCCAACAGTCCGCCGATTTCGTAATGGTGCAATAGGCAGTAGTCGCCCACCTTGATCTCCAGCGGCCACGGTTTGTTGGAGCCGAACACGTTCTTCTCGACACAGTCCAAGTACGTGTTGCTGTTGCATTCAAAGACAAAGGTGCTTGTAGTCATTCGTTGGTCGCCGATCTTTCATTCGCTTTAGTAACGCTCAGCTCGCGGAGCACTTAACTTTGCCGGACGGATGCCGCGTACCATCACCGTATGGAACGGGGCATTCGCACCACTTCCCGTACCGATCTCTCTTTCCACACTTCGGCTGCCAGCGGCAGTTCATTGAGTTCAGCACGGGCTTCACGCCAGGTCGGGTAGTGTTCTTGAAGGATGGCGACGAAGCGATCGCTGTGCGTCGGCTCCAGCAGATGCGCCATCTCGTGAACGATGACGTATTCGAGTAGATCCTTCGGCTTCTTCACGAGTTCTGTATTGAGCCGGATGTGTCCGGCCCGGTGATTGCAGCCCCCCCACTTCGTTTTCATTCGTTGCAGAAAATACCTGGTGACTTTCACGTTCAGCTTTCGCTCCCATTTCTTGATGAGCGGAGGGATGACCTCGTGCAGGAGTGATTTCTGCCATTCATGGATGACCAGTTGACGCTTAGTTTGGTTGCTTCCGGGGCGCACGGTCAGGGTGATGCGTTTGTGGTCGAGGGAAACGAACGGCTTGGTTTCCCGTTCGACGACGGACAGTAGGTGTCGCCGTCCCCAGAGGTAGTGGCTTTCGCGTTCGATAAGCTGGCGGGGCGATTCCCGTGCTTGGTTCCGCAGTTTGTTCTGTTGCTCCCGAATCCAACTAAGTTTCGAGATTGCATACGGTCTGGCGACTTCCAAGCGTGTGGCACTCGGAGCAACGAGTGTCACGCGGCCATCCGGCGGATAAACGGAAAGATGGACGTTCTTGATGTCTTTTCTCGTGACGAAGATGGTCACTTCGCCGAGATTGATTTTCTCGCTCATCAGTACCCCCGTTGGTTCTTGATGATGTCGAAAATGGCCTGCGTGGCCTCGCGGTCGCGGGACATGATCGGAAACAGCGCATTGAGCACTTGCTTCTCGCGAGTATCGTCCCCTTTCCATCCGGCAGGTGCCTTCTCCCGCATGGCTTGATCGAGCGCGAGTGCCAGCTTCGCCTTCTCGTCCGCGTCTGCGGGGCACTGGAAGCTCGTCGCCGGAATACTGTCGAGATTGGTGAACAGGACAATGGCTTCGGAGCTGCCGTAGAGCATCGCAGGTAGTCCGGCCGTTTGGGTTTTCTTCGCCATGCGCTTCACCAGTTCCTCCGCCTTCTTCAGGAATGCTTCATAGGCGGCGGTATCGGCGCGGCTCTGCGTGATCAAATCGTCGAGGAGCTTCGACATCTCGGCGTAGAACTTGGGGTCGGTAAGCTGGTCGCGAATGATAGTCTTGCGGACGTTGTTGATGATCCCCTCGGCGATGGCGTTCTTCGAGAGCTTGCCCTTCTCGTTGAGTTTCTTCGCGATGGCGTCGTGGATGCCGGTCTCGATGATTAGCTCTGTAAGGGACAGCGAATTGAGGTTGCCCAAGTCGGCGGCCGGGTCGGCTTGGACGTAGGTGTTGAGAAGATGACGCATGTCCGCCTCGAAGGGCTTGATGTCCAACTCCTCGCCGGAGTGCCGTTTGATCGCGGCGCGGGTGTCGCTGTAGAAGTCCACTTCTTTTTGCAGGCCAGCGGCCTCGGCGTCCGAATACCCCGCCTCAGTGAGATTCTGGGCAAGGTCCGCAAACGCACGCACGAAGGTGGCCACGGTCTTGTAGAAGGAAATACGCAGGGGCTCGGTCACATTGATCGCGTTGGGGTTGCTGGCGTCGCCACAGAAGTAACGCAGGTACTGCTCCATCTCACGCGGCAGCGGCACTGGCTCGCACAGGTAGCGCAGCGCCTCGCGGGCGGCATCGAGTTGCTGCTTGCCTTCGACCAGCCAGTCCTTGAGATGGATGTTGTTGTCCCCGCCGTTGCCCTCGTCGATGTCCAGCTCGTCGGAGCTATAGACGGCGATCGCTTCCTGCACATCCCCGAACAGCTCCTTGAAGTCCACGATGTGGCCATAGTCCTTATCGACGCCGTCAAGACGGTTGGTGCGGCAGATGGCTTGGAAAAGGTTGTGATCGTGTAGCTCGTTATCGAGATAGATGTAGGTGCAACTTGGGGCGTCGAAGCCGGTCAGGAGCTTGCTCACGACGATGAGCAGTTTCATGTTCGCCGGTTCGTCGATGAAGCGTCGCTTGGCCTCGTCTTCGTAGGCTTTTGTGGTCTGGCCGTTCTTCAGGACGTGCTTGGTGTAGGTGTCGAACTTGTAGCGCTCGTCGCTGTTCAGCGGTTCCAGCACGATGGCACCAGGTTGCGGCTCGAAGGACGTGATAATCCCGCAGTATTGACCGAAGGCGGTATTCTGGAAGAGCCGGTAATAGTGGCAAGCATCGTAGATGCTGGCGGCGACGAGGATGGCGGTGCCTCGGTCGTTGTTCAGACGCGGCTTGAGGCTGAAGTCCTCGATGATGCTGTGGATGATGCGTTGCTTGCGTTCGCCCGCGCTCATCAGTTGTTCCATCGTCGCCCAGCGTTTGCGGAGGATGGCCTTCTGGAAATTGTTCAGCGTTTTGGTCTTTTGCGCAAAATATGCTTCGATAGATTTCGGCGAGGTCAGGCGCTGCGGCACGTCGCGGGCTTCGTATTTGAGGTCCAGAATGACGCCGTCGGCGACTCCCTCGTGGAACTTGTACGTGTGGATGTAGGTGCCGAAGACACCCCGCGTCGTCTGCTTGTCCTTGCGCAAGAGCGGCGTTCCGGTGAAGCCGATGAAGAGGGCGTTCTCCAGCCAGCGTTTCATCTGCTTGTTCATGTCGCCGCCCTGTGAGCGGTGGCATTCATCCACGAAGATGTAGAAATGTCCGTGGATCGGCGGTGGTGGGCCTTTGAGGTCGGCAGGGTCGAATTTGTGGATGAGTGCGCACAGCAGACGCGGCGTGGTGGCTCCGAGTTTCGCCACAAAATCCACTCGCGAGGTGATGCGGGGCGATGGAGAGTTCTCCCCGATGACTCCGGCGTTGCGCATCACGCCTTCAATCTGCTTGTCCAGTTCGTCGCGGTCGGTGACGACGAGGATACGGGCTTCGGGGTCGTGCTCCAGCAGCCACTTGGCGAGCAATACCATCAGAATGCTCTTGCCGCTCCCCTGAGTGTGCCAGATGACGCCCCCTTCCTTCTGGCGAATGCGCTCCTGCGCCGCCTTGACGCCTGCGAACTGATGCGGGCGCGGCACTTTCTTGTAGCCCGCGTCGAAGATGATGAAGTTGCGGATCAAGTCCAGCAAACGGGACTTCTCACACATCTCGGCGAGCGGTCGGTCCAGCAAGGCTCCCGTTGGCAGCGAGCTGCCGTCCGAGTTGTGAGCCGACTTCCATTCCACGAAGAACTCCGCAGGCGTGGTGACGGTGCCGTAGCGCAGCCCCTGCGAATCACTCCCCGCGAAGACGAGCTGCACGGTGGAGAAAAATCCCTGGTTGAAAATCGCCTCCTGATTGGTGATGAGCTGGCGGACGCCATCCGCCACTTCCACCGAGCTGCGCTTCAGCTCGATCACGCCGATGGCGAGGCCATTCAGATAAATGACCAGGTCGGGCCGGCGCTCGTAGCCACCGCGCAGGGTCACTTCTTCGGCGAGGGCGAAGTCGTTGTTCTCCGGGTGTTCCCAATCCACCAGATGCACTGTCTCGTGCGACTGCCCGGCGGCGATCTGCACCGGTACGCCATAACGCAGCAGTTGGTAGGTGCGCAGGTTCACCTGATACAGCGTGATGCCGGTGGCGTCCGCTGCCGCCATCAGTTTCTGCAAGGCGGCAGAAATATGCGCGTCGAAATAGCCGCGTTGCTTCAGGTTGTCCCGCAGCAGCGCCGCCTCGATGTTGCGGTTGTTCTCGCGCTTGTGCCATTCGCCGAGGTAGCGGTAGCCGAGGCAATCGGGACGCGCCGGGTCTGTGAACAGCCCGATGACACGGTTTTGGGTTTTGCGTTCTGAGCGAGGTTGTTCAGGCATGAGGAGAACTTTGTGTAATGAGACGAGTCATGTCAGCGGGCAGTTCAAGCATCATGCCGTCATCAGAGTGGGGCGGGTCTGGTCGCGCTAGAAGTCGGTTTTCAAGTTTGCCTCAAATCTATCACGTTCTTCCGGTGAAGAGTTTCCACGTCGTCCCCCGGAATGCCCGACATTGTCCACATTCACGGTGTTTCGTAACATACAGTGCGACGGCACAGAAAAGAGGTAAAGCGATGGACTCCCACGAAAAATGTGAACGGTTGATTGAGGCTGCCAGCGCCGTCTTGAATGCCGCGCCGAATCATCGTCTCAATGCAGTCGTCCTGAACAAGGCGCTCTTTTATCTCGACCTTGCCTCGCTCCGGGATCGTGGCGCGACGGTCACTGGCAATACCTACATCGGCCTTCAACAGGGGCCGGTGGTGGCGAAGTATCCGGCGCGGTTGATCGGCCAACTGGAGTCGCGCGGAATCGCCAAACAAATCAGCGAGTGGGACGGCTCAAAGCCGATCCTGTTGGAAGCGAGTCTTTCACATTTCCAGTTCCTTGATTCCGACGCGATGATCTTGGTGTCGGCAGTGACGACCTACTTCGCCGAGGCGACTTCCGGGCGAGCCTCGGAGTTCTCGCACGAGAATCCGGGTTGGCGGCTGGCTTGGAATGAATACCGCCGCACGGGTCGCCCGTCTGCGATCAACTTGCGTGTCGCGATGCAGCAGATCATCGAGGACGATCCGTGGATGGACGGGCCGCTGCTGAACGATGATGAGATTCTGGCCGCTGCGGATGCGGCAGTCGGAGCGGATTGGTGACCTTTGACCAATGGATAATGAATAATTGACAGTGGACAACGAAGACTCGCAATCTTCGGCCGCTGTCCATTATCAATTGTCAATTCGCCTCCCTTTGCTCGTCTTGATAATGGCCGTCAGCAGCTTGAGCAGTTCGGTCAGATCAGTCGCGATCGAGCCGTGGCCTTTGGCGTCGAGGTAGCCGGATTGATGCAGCAGGTCGATCCAGTATTCTGTCTCGTTCGCTTCCTTCAGTGCGATGGCCATCTTGTGGATAAAGTCCGCTTTGCTTTCCGCCTGCTCGGCCTCTCGCACCAGCGCTCCAACCGCAGTCCCCGACCGCAACAACTGCTTGGACAGCACATACTCTTTCTTCTTCTCCGTCAGAAACTGAAACAACTTCACCACCCGCAGCGCAAACGCAAACGACTTCGCTTTGATCGGGTTGTCCTTCATTGTCAATTCTCCATTATCCATTCTCAATTAACCGGGTCTTCCCGGTCAGCAGTTCCTGCATCATGCCTTGCTTGAGAGCGCGGGTCTTGGCCTGCCGCTGCTCCAGTGCCGCCAGCTCCGCGTCCATGTCCGTCAGCACGGCGGCGATGGCGGTTTGTTCGTCCGCCGAAGGAAGCGGAATGAGCATGTTCGCGATCATCTCCATTCGCACCGAGTCAACGGACGACTTCGCAGTCAGTGACATGATTCGATCGTAAAACCGAGTGCTGAAAACGAGGAAGAAGAACCGCCCATTCAGACGCTCGCTGAAGTCGCTCATCTTGTAAACTCGCTGATGGATGTCGAACTTGCCTTTGATGTAGTGGAATATTTTTCCGGTCCCGACGCCGTCGCCCGCTGTCAGAACGGCCTCACCATCGAACGAGTAGCTGTTGATTCTCTCGACTGTGGCGGAGCGAACGAAGAACGGATACGCCCCATCTTCTACGCGGTCTTGTGTGTTGCGTGATCCCGTTGAAATATCCGCCAGATTACGCACTCGTTCGACATCCCAATCGTTAGGGAGCTTTCCGATTTCGGTCTGTTTGAAGGCTTGCACCTTCACGCGGAAGCCGGGGAGGCGGGTTTGGCCGGTGAGGAGTTGCTGCATGGCGGCCTGTTTGAGGTCGCGCTTCTTGGCGATGAGCCGGTTCAGCCCGCCCAGCAGCACATCCACATCGCTCAACACCGTCGCGATGGCGCGTTGTTCGGGGAGGGGAGGAAGCGGCAAGCTCACCTTAACCAAATCCGATTTCTTGACGTGAACGAATGAAGTTTTGAACCCGTGGGCTTGCTTCGCGATGTCTACTTCGATTCTGGCAAATACGAGCAGAGAGAACGGCAGCGTTATCTGCCGCTCATCCATGAGCACTCTGAAGATGTGCTGGTTCAAAACGCCTGACGGTCCTGTCCATACCCGAGCGCCGAACGATGTGCCCAGTGTTCCCGACCAAGCGAACAGAAGGTCACCGGGCTCTACCCGGTTTTTTTCGGGAACTGGAACTTGGGAGTAATTGAACGACGCAGAAGGGTCGTTCAGATTCTGAATGCGAATGATGGGTGTGCCGTTTTGCTTCCAGTCTTCGGGTTTGAATGCGCAGCCGTTGACGAGGCGAAATGTGTGGCCAATGGACCGAACGTCCCATTCCTCCGGGATGACGCCCACCTCCGTCTGCTTGTAGCCGGAAGGCAATGGTGAATTGATAATTGACAATTGAGAATGGAGAGCGGAAGTCATTGTCCATTCTCCATTTTCAATGGTTCATTCTCGCGAAGCGTGAGTTCCAGCTCGCGGCGGAGTTCCTCGCGATCGGGCAGATAGAGCTGGTATTTCTGCACGAAGAGCTGGCTATTCATCTGGTACGTCGCGTATTCGACGAGCAGCTCGTCCTTGTTCCGCGTGAGGATGATGCCAATGGGCGGGTTGTCTCCTTCCACGTTTTCCTCGGCGGCGAAGTAGCTGAGATAGAGATTCATCTGGCCGATATCGTGATGCTCAACATCGTTGACCTTCAGGTCGATCAGCACGAAGCAGCGCAGGATGCGATGGTAGAAAACGAGATCGACTCGGTAATGCGTGTTGTTGAGCGTGATGCGGTACTGCCTGCCGACAAACGTGAAGCCCTTGCCCAACTCCAGGAGAAACGGCTGGAGGTGGTCGCAGAGGCGGGTTTCCAGATCGGTCTCGGAGAGCGTGTGCAGTTCGGGGATCTTCAGAAACTCGAAGACGAACGGATCACGAAGGAGATCGGCAGGCTGCTCAATGACCTGCCCCTGTTGAGCAAGCTGAAGAATGGCGTCACGGTCCTTTCCGGCTGCAAGTCGCAGGAAGAGGGATGTCTGCTTCTGACGCTGAAGCTCGCGAACGGCCCACTTCTCGCGAATCGTCTGTTGTTCGTAAAAGCTGCGTTCCAACGGATCGTCGATCTTCAACAGCTCCACGACATGAGACCAGCTCAAAATGTGCGACGCTGTCGCACATTTTGGGTAAGCCAAATAAAACTGCCGAAAACGGGACACATTGCTGCGGCTGAACCCTTTCCCGTGCCGCAGCGCCAAGTCTCGACTCAGCGTGGCGAGCAACCCCTTGCCATAGTCAGCCCGAGCCTTGCCGCCTTGCTCAAACTCCACGATGTCGTGCCCGATCAGCCAATAAGTCTCGGTCATGACGGAGTTGACGGCTTGATGAGCGCGTACTTGTCCCGCCGCGTAAACCTCGGAGATGCGTCCCAACAGTTGCTGGTAGCCAGAATCGGCTGTTAGAGGCTATCCGAGAAGTCGCGCTGACGTAACGCGTGAAACAAATTACCGTTAGGCCGTCATTCAGCAACGGAGTGCTCGGCCATGACGGATCAGA
>JAYVOX010000066.1:0-10093 GCA_043757695.1 Schlesneria sp. | reverse complement strand
CTGACCGGCGTGAGTGGTTTCGAGACCTGCTACAAAGGGGGCGTGGTCGTTCCCACCAACGCGGCCAAGCGCGACATGCTCGGCGTCGATGCGATGCTCTTGCGGCAATACGGCGAGATCAGCGAGCAGGTGGCCGAGGTCATGGCCAAGGGCTGTCGCCAAAAGTTCGGCACCAACTTCGCGCTGGCGATCACCGAATGGGGCGAGTTCAAACCGGACGACCCGTTCGCTCCCGTCCCCGCCAGCTTCGTGGCGCTCGCGGGACCGAACGTCCTGCTGGTCGAAAAAGTCCAGCACTTCGGTGATCCCGAAATCGCCAAGAGCCGCACCGCCAAAGCGGCCGTCAATCTGCTGCGGCTCCACTTGATCGGCGGATGATGCCCGGTGGAATCAATTGCCGTGCATTGCCCACCATTTTTTGCTCACGACATCGACCTCACTCGAAAGTACCGCATGACTCTCACCGAACTCCGTGCGAAGCAGGCTCCCTGGAAGAACAAGTACAAGGAGGATCCGACTTCGGCCCTCGTGACGATGCGCGCCGTGGCCACACTTCACGTGGAATCAGTCTCGTGCCAGTTGACATTTGGCGTCGCTCCCGAGAACGCGGGACTGCACCCGCTGTCGGGAGGCGACGGAACTCAAGCCTGTTCGGCCGAGATGCTGCTGCAAGCGCTGGTTGGTTGTGCGGGAGTGACACTCGGAGCCGTGGCCACGGCGATGGAGATCCCGGTGCGCGGCGGCACGATCACCGCCGAGGGAGACGTTGATTTTCGAGGGACACTCGGCGTGAGTCGCGAGGTGCCAATCGGGTTCCAGGCCATCCGGCTGAAGTTCGATCTCGACACGGACGCGTCTCCCGAGAAGCTCGCCAAGCTGATCGAACTGACCGAGAGATACTGCGTCGTTTACCAAACACTGAAGAACTCGCCGAAGCTGACGAATGAGTTGGTCGGCTGACGCTGGTTCTTTCCGAGTTCTCTCCGAGCGGGGGAAAGTCCCCTGGTTCTTCGTTGATGGACCCAGCGGCCACTCGCCGCAAGAACCGGGGGGCTGACGCCACCCCGCTCAGAAACTGGCAGTGGACAGATGTCCTGACGACATCGTCGTCGCCAACTGGAGCAGATCGCCTCGTCGCGGTAGCCTGTTGGCCACGAGTTCGGGTTCCCTTCGCCTCACTTCAGGAGAGATCGTCATGGCTACGACAACAGTTGCTGCTCCCAAGATTCGTCAGACCAACATGCACATCGGTGGCAAGTGGCAGGAGTCGCGCGGCGGGAAGCGGTTCCCGACGCTCAACCCCGTGAACGAGTCCGTGATCGCCGAGGTCGCGCAGGGGAACGAGGCCGATGTGGATGCCGCCGTGAAAGCGGCGCGGGCCGCGTTTGAAACGGGACCGTGGTCGAAGATGGATGCGCGCGATCGCGGCCGGTTGATGAACAAGCTGGCCGATTTGATGGAGGCCAATCTCGAAGAACTCGCCGCGCTCGAGTCGCTCGACAACGGCAAGCCGATCCGCGACGCGCGAGCCGCCGACCTGCCGCTGGCGATCGACTGCCTCCGCTACTACGCCGGATGGGCCGACAAGTTGACCGGCGATGTGATCCCGATTCGCGGCAATTATTTTTGTTATACGCGGCGAGAACCTGTGGGAGTGGTGGGCCAGATCATTCCGTGGAACTTCCCGATTCTGATGGCTGCTTGGAAATGGGGACCGGCCCTCGCCTCGGGCTGCACGATCGTGATGAAGCCTGCCGAGCAAACGCCGCTGACGTGCTTGAGGTTGGCGGAACTGGCTCAGGAGGCGGGCTTCCCCGACGGCGTCATCAACATCGTGACGGGCTACGGCGAAACGGGAGCGGCCATCGTCCGGCATCCGGGCGTCGATAAGATCGCCTTCACCGGGCACTACGAGACCGCCCAGAAGATCATGGTCGATGCGGCGAAGACTCTGAAACGACTGACGTTCGAATTGGGAGGCAAAAGTCCCAACATCGTCTTCGCCGACGCGGACCTCGAAGCGGCCGTGGCGGGTGCCGAATTCGGCCTCTTCTTCAATCAGGGCCAGTGCTGCTGCGCGGGGTCTCGATTGTTCGTCGAGCAGTCGATTCACGACGAGTTCGTGTCGAAGGTCGTCGACCGCGCGAAGACGCGACAGCTTGGCGACCCACTCGATCCGAACACGACTCAGGGGCCGCAGGTCGATGCCGACCAGTTCAACAAGATCATGAGCTACATCGACAAGGGCAAGACCGAGGGTGCGAAGTGCCTGACCGGCGGCAGCCGCTTCGGCAACAAGGGCTACTTCATCGAGCCGACGATCTTCACCGAGGTCAACGATGAAATGTCGATCGCCCGCGACGAAATCTTCGGGCCGGTACTCAGCATCCTGCCGTTCAAGGACACCGACGAAATCATCGCCCGCGCGAACAACACCTACTACGGCTTGGCCGCCGCCGTCTGGACGCGCGATGTGCAAAAGGCTCACAAGGTCGCCGCCAGCGTCCGCGCGGGAACGATCTGGGTGAACTGCTACGACGTGTTCGACGCCGCCGCCCCCTTCGGCGGCTTCAAAATGAGCGGCTCCGGGCGAGAACTCGGCGAAGCGGCCCTGTCCAACTACACGGAACTCAAAACCGTGACGATGAGCCTTGGTTAATCAACGCCATTGAGAAATGAGGTTTCAGCATGACTGCCAAGGAATCTGTCTTGAAGACTGTTCGGGAAATGCCGGATGAGGCGACATGGGAAGAGATCGTCGATCATCTGGACGTTCTGGCAGCGATTCAAAGGGCCGATGAGGATGCCGAGGCGGGGCGCTTTCATTCGCATGAAGAGGTCAAACGCGAGGTTGCCTCATGGCGTTCGAAGTAATCTGGCCACAGGCGAGACGATTGAAGCAGAGATTCTCAATACAGACAAGCTAATGATCGGTGCTGTAGAATCCGCATGGATTGCCGGGAATGTTTGGTTCATTTAGCACGGCGTGAAGGAAATCAAAATGGAAACGCAAGCCTACAAGGGCAACAACGCAGACATCGAACGAATAGCTGAATCGTTTCGTGACGCCGTATTCAAGCAAGTGGGAAATGGCACTCTGCGTGGAAGAGTACTCTTGGAAAAGGCGATTGCTTTAATGGGAGGGCAAATCCAGCTTGTCGATGACCCAAGCAGGCAAGAGGTTGAGGGAGGGTCGCTCATCATTCGCAGCGAACGCGATTTCACAATCTCCCTGTCACCCTACACGACTCCGCTACGGGACAATTTCACGATTGCTCACGAGGTCGGCCATTTGATTCTGCATTTCTTTCTACAGAGTCCAAAGCCAGAAACTCCGGTTGGATTTACTCGCTACGGAAGCGGCTCTCTCGAATGGCAAGCCAATCGTTTTGCTGCGGCGCTATTGATGCCCGAGCAGGAGTTTCGCGACAAGCACTCTGCATTCGACGGAGATGAATTCCGTCTCTCGGGATACTTTGAGGTCTCCCGCCCGGCAGCAGTGGCGAGAGCGGAATCGTTGGGTTGCACGTGACGGAGCGATGACAGCAATGGCTGACAAAATTGAATCCAACCTGAGGGTCTTCTTGAGCGCCGATCTTGTTGGATCGACGAAACTCAAGAACCGGCTTAATCACCAAGAGCTATTGGAGAAGTACCGATCACGTTGCCATGTTGTTGAAAAGTTGCGTATGCAGGATGGCAAACTACCCATCTCTGAAGAGACAGAGCGAGCGGCCGTTCTTGAAAGCCTTGGTGTCAGCACGGATGACTATGATTGGGCAACAGTGGTCCAAGCTTTTTACGAAGGAATCCATTCCGGTTTTGTTGCCGCGTTAGAGAATGTTCACGATGAGGTCCGTTCGGAGATTCAACCAAAGAACGGAATCAAACCGTGGAAAGCTGTCGGAGACGAGTTGATCTATGCAATTCCAATCTGCGGACGGCGCGAGCTTAACCAGGTCACAATTGCATTTCTTCAAGCTGTGCGTGAGTTGGACAGCAAGATTGGAAAACGACCGGGGAGTGGCACAGCAGGATTGCGAATCAAAGGCGCGGCTTGGGTAGCCGGGTTTCCAGTCCGAAACCGCGAGATCATGCTTCCTGCTGTTGATCGACCAGACTTTCTTGGTCCAGAAATGGATACAGGCTTTCGCATCGGCAAGTGTACTCGAGCGGGAATGCTGGTGGTTTCCGTGGAGATGGCTGAACTATTGAGCGAGTGCCAGGCCGAGTTCCAGCCTATGCGTGGGAAGATCGTTGGCTGGGAGACGTTGAAGGGCGTCTGGAACGATCAACGATATCCGGTCATCTGGGTCGATTTTCCAGACCAACACCCCGCAGCGCAAAACAGGTCTGCCACGAAATTCAGTCCGTGGGATCAAGAGGAGTGCCGTTGGTGCAAAGCGTGGGAAGATGGACAACAACCAAAACAGTTGTCCGAGATTGCAAGTCAGTTGCGCGAGCTGCGCAATGCCTTGCCTCCAAGTCTTGGAATCGTCGATCCATATATCTTGGGTGACAAACTGGAAACCGGTCAGCTTCCCAAAGAACACGAACAGATACTGAATCTTCTTTCTGAGATTGATCGACATCGTAGCGAAGCGAACCGCCAAGACGCGGGTGAGACGGCTCGCGATGAGAGCCGTTCGATCGAATCAGATGTCGCTCAAGTTTCCGACTTGTTAAACCAGCCAATTCTTGGGGCAGAAGATTCTAGCAAGCGTGACTAAGTAGATCGGGCGACGTTGTAGACGCCGCAGATTTACCATCCCCTGAAAAGCTCTCCCATCGCGAAATCTGCCAGATGCCATAAGCAATCGTCATCAAAATCTGCCAAATACAAAATGCTTTTGTGGAACCCTCCCTCGTGACTACAGCCGATCCCACGACCAAGCCCGCGCCGCCAAAAGGCAGCGTGTTCAATGATCTCAAGATTCTCTGGCACATGGCTGTGACGGGGGGACGGGGGAAGACGCATGAAGAGCGGTTGGAGAATTTTTACTCGGGGCAGGCGACCGGGTACGACGCCTTTCGCAAGCGGCTGTTGCATGGGCGCGAGGAGTTGTTTGCCTCGCTGCCGACCGTGCCGGGAGGTGTCTGGGTCGATCTGGGAGCGGGGACCGGCGAGAACGCCGAGAACTGGGGTGAGCGGTTGAAAGACTTTTCGCACGCGTACCTCGTCGATCTCAGTTCGTCCCTGTTGAAGGTGGCCGAACAGCGCGTCGCGGCCCGAGGTTGGGCGAACGTCACTCCCGTGCATGCCGATGCCACCAAGTTTCTGCCGCCTGCCCTTGATCCTTCATCGCGTGAACCGCTCTCCACTGGCAACCCATCATCCGACGCGAACAAGCCAACTGTGTTGGCCGACATCGTGACGTTCTCTTACTCGCTGACGATGATCCCCGACTGGTTTCTTGCGATGGACCAGGCGCTGCGGATGTTGAAGCCGGGCGGATTGATTGGCGTCGTCGATTTCTTTGTGGCTCGCAAATGGCCGGCCGAGGGGCTGGCGAAGCACCGCTGGTCAACTCGCACCCTGTGGCCGACATGGTTTGCCAACGACAACGTCTTCCTGAACGGAGACCACATCCCGTATCTGCAAAACCGCTTCGAGACCGTCTCGCTCCAGCAGCATCGCGGCAAGGTGCCCTACATGCCGTTCGTCCGCGCGCCTTACTATCAGTTCGTGGGGCGGAAGCCGATGGAAATCTGACAGCTCTGCGAAAGAGAAGTGGCAGAAAAATTGAGGGTAGAAAAATGAAAGGGCAGGTCGATCAGGAACTGTCAACCTGCGGTTAGAAACTGCCTGTCTTCCATTTTCCTGCCCCTGATCTTTCTGCCATCCCTCTTCCCTGTGTTCAACCAAGCTGACGGAAAAGCGGTTGCCAACTGAGACGAGCCTGAGTAGACCGCAGGAGGTAGTCCAGCGTGGCACGCATCTTCTACAGCATGGCGGGTGAGGGGCGAGGCCACGCCGTTCGAGTGCGCACGCTGGTCGAGCGTCTGCGGCACGAACATGAACTCGTGCTGTTCGCTCCCGACGATGCGTATGAGTTCCTCGTCAAGTCGTATGGCGAAGCGAACCCGGTTGAGAATGTGCGGCTGGTGCGGATTCGGGGCCTCAAGTTTCGATACACCGGCGGGAAGCTGGACCTCTTCAAGTCGATCGGTCACGGGTTGAAGTACGCCTGGCGTGAGTTGCCCTCCGTGGTGAACGGCTTTCTGCGACGGATCGAGGTTGATCGGCCCGACCTCTGCATTTCTGACTTTGAGCCGGCGCTGCCTCGGGCCGCGCGGCGGGCCGGTGTGCCGCTGATGAGCCTCGATCATCAACACGTCCTGCTGGCGTATGACCTGCGCGGACTGCCGCTGCTCCTCCGGCGATATGCCTGGTGGATGAGTTGGTCGATCCGCGCCTACTACGGACGCGGTGAGTACGAGGCGGTCACGTCGTCGTTCTACACGCCGCCGCTCAAGCCGGGCTTCGAGCACGTGCGACAAGTCGGCCCAATGCTGCGCGACGATCTCGCCGCGACGGTGCCTCGCAACGAAGCGTTCTTGTTGTCGTACCTGCGTCCGACCACGCCCCCGCGCGTGCTGGAGACTCTGGGCGCGTGCGGCTTCGACGTGAAGATCTATGGCCTTGGTGAGCGGCCTCCCGCGGGACGGCTTTCGTTCCACGCCATCGACGAGCGAGCGTTCGTCGATGATCTCGCGGGCTGCGCCGCGCTGGTCAGTGCGGCGGGAAATCAACTGCTGGGCGAAGCCCTCTTCCTCGGCAAGCCGGTCTTCGCGATCCCCGAGGAACTGCACCACGAACAGCAGGTCAACGCCTGCTTCCTGAAGCAAATGGGTGCGGGCGACTGGACCACGCTGGAATCGTTTTCGCCCGCGCCCCTGACTCGCTTCCTGACGCGGCTCGACGACTATCGAGCCAACGTCGCGCCGCTTTGTGGTCGCCTGGATGGCACTCCCGACGCCGTGGCTGCCATCCACGATGTTCTCGCCAAACATCGTCTCCCGACCGTGACTGCCGGAACATGACACTCGTCTTGTTCGATGTGCTACGGGTTCGGTGCAGGGAGTTCAAGCAGCTTGAGCGAGTGAACGACGTAGGCCGAGTTGACCGTTCCGATCCCGAACAGGCTGGGATCGGGCCAGTGATACTCGTCGGCGGGGACCGACAGCGAGTCAATCGGCCCGGTGAAGGCCGACTTGAATTCACCGTCGATTGAGGCGACCAGCGAGGCCCGGTCGCCATCGACTCCCACGGCAACCGTCACTCGATGACGGCTGCCCGCACTCAATCGAGTCATCTGACAACGAGTGAGATTGTCACGGACGGTCATTCGATCGACGTGGCCGAACCCCAGTGACGCACTCTTGCCGTCCGGATAAGCATTCACGGCGAGAAAGCAGTGCTGCTTGCCGACGGGCAGCATGAAGTAGATTGCGTCGCCGCCATCGACGAGCGTCAGCTCCGCTTCAAACGAATACGACATCGAATCGAGTTTGCGAAGCGGCAGGTTGTTCGTTTCGACCTCGCGACGGCTACGCAGTTCGGTGTCCTGCCACAACCAGCCGTTCGGCAAAGCAAAAGCCGCGTCGGTGCGAGTTGCCTCCAGCAGGTTTGCAAACCCGACTGGCATCGGCTGAGCGGGAATGGACTCGGCGGCCACGATCGTCACGCTCGGCCGATGCAACTCGACGCGCCAGCCACTCGCGGCCAGCGACATGTATCCGCTGGTGCGATTCGGACGCGGTACGTCAAACAGCAGCTTGCCGTTCCAGCCTGCCTGCATTCGCTCGCCCACGACCGCGAATTCGAGGGGGATCGAGCCGGTCACCATCGCCTCATCGATCGGAACCGTGGCGATTGGCCCGCGCATCGCGTCGGCGTACAGGTCAAAACGCCAACTGCCCCGATTTCGCGACAACTGAAAGTAACTTTCCGGCGATTTCATGAAGACCAGCTTCATGTACTGGTACGGTTGCCGACCAATCGTGGCCGGGTCGATGTGAAGGTCCACTCGCAGCACCAGATCTTCGCCCCGCACCGGTTGGAAGTTGAGCCACAACTGCGGCGAGCGACCGGTGGCGTCGAGCGTCAGCACGTCCCCCTCCACGTCCACGTCGGCCCGCCGACCGTCGCCGACGACGCCATCTCCGGCGACAGTCTCTTTCACAATCGGCAATAGGCTCACCGTTCGCTCTGCGACGACGGGTATCGTCGGCGATTCGGGCTGAGGTTTGGTGCCGGGACTGTCTGGCTCGATCGCCTTGGGAGTTGTCGTTCTCCCCGTTCCGGGCGGCGGATCGGAATCGTTGAATCGGCCGAACAGTCCGGGCCTCAACAGTGCGGCCAGCATGGCGCAGGAGATCGTGAGGCCGAACATCGCGACGTACCACACACCGCGACGAGTTCGCGACTTCTCCGGTGGTGAGACGAGTGACGTGGCTTCCAACTTGAATGCGGTCGCCTCGTTGTCCGGTGGCCTCGATGTGGCCATGAAGGACTCGCCCCGGTCGCGTCCGTCGCCATCGAAGCGGATGTCGAGCTGCGTCTGCCGGTCGCCGTCAATCGCGGTACTCACGACGAAATCAACCGTGGGACCACTCGACGCGGCGTCGCCCTCCGTCAGCGTCGGACCGACTCGCAACGAATGGTTCCATCCAGTCATCACTGCGGTGTGGGACAGGGAGGAAACCGATCGCTCGAACGACGGACGTGACACTCCCCAGCGCGTCTGCAGGTCACGCAGTGCCGTTTCGACTTCGGCCATCGTCTGGAATCGATCCTTCGGCAGCTTGGCGAGCATTCGCCCGACGAGGACGCTCAACTCGTCAGGCACATCGCCGCGCAGGGACTTCAAATCCGGCAGCGGTGTCTCGCGATGAGCGAGCAGGCGTTTCATCACCGTTTCCGCCGGGAACGGGACGCGATTGGCGAGCAAGGCAAACAGCGAACAGCCGAGACTGTAGATGTCGCTGCGCGCGTCGGCGTGCCGCGTGTCTTCGGCCTGTTCGGGAGACATGTAATCCACCGTCCCCATGACCGAGCCGCTGGTGGTCAGTCCGTCGGCCGTCTTGCCGATGGCATCGTCGAACCGGGCCAAGCCCAGGTCCAGAATCTTGACGACCCCTGCGTCGCTGAGCAGCAGGTTGGCCGGCTTGATGTCGCGATGGACAACTCCATGTCGGTGAGCGAACTCCAAACCGCAGGCGGCCTGTGCGATGTAATCCACGGCGTCGGCCAGCGGCAGACGACTCGGATGCCGCACGATGCTCGACAGGTCTCGCCCCGAGACGAACTCCATCACGAGGAAGTGCGTCCCGCGATGCTCGTCGGCGTCGAAGGCGGTGACGATGTTGGGATGACTCAGCTTCGCCACGGCCTTCACTTCACGATGAAACCGCTCGACCAGCGTCTGCGTCTTGACCGCCTCGGGAGAGAGCACCTTCAGCGCGACCACCCGATCCATGCGCCGGTGCCGCGCCTTGTAGACCAGTCCCATTCCGCCCTGCCCCAGCAGTTCGATCAGCACGTAGTTCCCGAGCACCAGCGGCTGTGAAGAGCCGGCCAGCAACTCGACCGCTTGAAACCGGTTGAGCCGCTCGTGACGAAGCATCACCTGCAACAAACTGTCACCGTCGTGAGGCTGTTGCTCGGCGGGCAAGCTCGATACGAACTCGCGCACCGACTCGGCGGACATCAGTCCGCTGGCGTCGATCCGTTGAATGAGTTCGGGAATGGTGAATGACATTGGGTAACGACTCCAGAGAGTGGGCCGATAATAGCCAAGACAATTGGCACTCGCGAGTTCACGGCGTAGCTTCGATGGTGCCTAAGTTCTATCGAAGGGCCGCGCCAGTGTTCTTACGAAGTACCATTGCGCTGGACCTGCCACGACTCATGCTTCACGGTGGACTTGGTGACAACGAACGGCGTGCGCGCGGCGAACTGCTGGAAGACGGTGTTGACTCGCGCGGGATCGGGTTGGTCGGAGTGAGCGTGCAACAAGTAACGCAGTACCAGCGGCGCGGTCTTGGTGATGGTGAGCGGACCTGCAAAGCACGCCGATGCGCCCATCCA
>JAYVOX010000065.1:0-10110 GCA_043757695.1 Schlesneria sp. | reverse complement strand
CTCACTCTGCGCGACCAACTGCGAGATTGGCTCGGAGCTGCGGTCGAAATCAAGCTGTCGGCCAAGGATCGCGGCAAGATCATCATCGACTTCCAATCGAACGACGACTTCGAGCGTCTCGTCAGCAAATTGCATCGAGCCGCCTGAACCAAGAGTTTTAGCGAACCAGTTGCAGTTCGGCAGTGTCCCCCCTACACTGCCGCCCGTTCGGGATGTAGCTCAGCTTGGCTAGAGCGCCTGGTTTGGGACCAGGAAGTCGCAGGTTCGAATCCTGTCATCCCGACATCGGAAGCCTTGCTCGCAAACACTGCGGGCAAGGCTTTTTCACTTGGCATTGTGATGTTTTCATCACTTGCCGATGGCGTTGGCCGTTCATCGTCAACATCCGATGAGATGACAGCAAACGACACAGTTTGCCCCCGTTTGCCAGAGTTTGGTGCAAACGCTGGTGCAAACTCGGAAACGGCGTTTGCACCAGCGAACGTATTGTGTCGCGGGTTCGCGGTGGCGTGTGGATCGTCCGTCCCGGTCGATCGCATGGTCTGACGTTCGGTCGTTGATCGGGCGTTGAGATCCAGAGACGGCAGCGAGTTCAAAGCCCCGTGAACGTCGAGCAGCTTCGGATCGGTGTAGACGTTCATCGTCATGTCGATGGATGCGTGACGCATCGCGGCTTGCGCCGTTCGTGGAGCAACGCCCCCTTTGCTCAACAGCGTCCCAAACGAATGCCGCAAGGCGTGAACGTCGATCGTTCGCCCGCGTTCGTCCCGCTTGTCGATGCCAGCGGCCAGCAAGTCGCGGTCGAGGATTCGCACCAGTCCGGCGGGAACCGTGAACAGCGGTCGCTTGCTGTCGTGAGTCCCCTTGCCGTCGTGCAGGCGAAGCGTAGACGGCTTTGGCGTGTCGGATAGCCATTTCCTCAAGTCGTTCGCCAAGTCGGCCCGTAGCGGGATTGTCGAGCCTTGGCGGTTCTTTTCATCGGCCGCGTCCAACACCACGAACGGCATCTCTCCGTCGAGTTCCAGTTGTCCCACCGTCAACGATGCGAGTTCCCCTTTGCGAAGTCCGGTCAGAACGAGCGTCTTGTAGATCAACGCCCGTTCCCGGCCGAGCCGTTCCAACTTCTCGACGAACTCGGGATTCTTGGCGAGTCGCTCCCGCGCCCGTTCGACCACGGCTTGCATCGTGTCGAGCGCCAACGCGGCTTTCGTCCAGTTCGCTCGCTTTGGCGGGTTGCCGTTCACTTCGGTCTCTTCCTCATCCACTGAGACGGCTTCCCGTCCGAACTCGGCGAGCGGTCGCAGCCGTGCCACTTGCAGCAACGTCACCAGCTCGGCTTCGGTCATCGCCCGCCGTTGCCGTCGGCGGTCGCTCTTTTCGTCGGCTTTAGCCAGTCGGGCGAGGGGATTCGTGGTGAGCCGCCGGTTCGCCACGGCCCAGTTGCAGAATCCCGTCAGAGCTTCCGCGTAGGCGTTGCGAGTACTCGCCGACATCCCTTCCGACTTGCGAGCCGTCAGCCAGCGTTCGACGGGATGCAAGCAAATGTCTCCAAGTCGATCGAACTGGCAATCCCTTGTCAGGCGGGTTGTCGCGCGTCCGATTTCCGTGAGGTACTTCGCGGACACGTCCTTGGTTCCCAAGCTGAGAACGTATGCGGCGAAGTGATCGGCGAACGGTTCGCACAGATGATCGGCTGTCGCGGCTTCCCCCGCCGAGATGACTTCGCTTTTGACCAGTTCGGCCCGGCGTTCCAGTTTGCCGAGAACCGAACGAGCGGCGTCCTCATCGCGGCAGCCGGTCGAGACTTCGCAGACATATCCCGAGCCGTCCCGAAACTTGGCGATGTAGGTTCCCGCCGTGACCACAATGCGATCAGTCCCATCGTTGCCCGTTGTGACGGGAGCGGTTCTCGCCTTGCCCGTGGACGGCTTCCAACGGGCGAACCGCTTGCCGTTCTTGGTGAACAACTCCGCCCCGTTGGGGATCGGCTTCGTCGCGGTTTTCTTGTAGACGGTTCCCATCTCAGTTTTCCTTTGGAACAACAGACGTGTGTTCCCGAACGAGCGTCACAAGTCGAAGAGAATGCGCAGTCGATCCTCAACTTCATCCATCGTTGCCGCCCGTACCGCTCCCCAGCGTTGAGACAGCCGGTCCACCGAGACGGATCGAACTGCCTCAACCATGATGAAACTCTTGGACTTCACTCCCCCTTCGGGCGGTTCAATGGGGACATGCCACGGGATGCCCTTGTCTTTGCTGGTGATCGGTACGACCACGACCAAATCGGCGGGACTCTTGTTGAAGCCGTTCGTCGAGACAACCAGTGCCGGACGTTTGCCCGCCTGTTCTCGGCCCCGAGTCGGATCAAGGTCCAACAAGCACACTTCACCGCGCAGCGGAGTTGCCATCGTCATTCCTTTCCGAGTCCGTCCTTGAGCGTCTTGTCCCACGCCTTGCGTTCCGCCTGTTCCGCCGCCCACGCTTTCTTGTCGCTCCGCAGTTCGCCATACGCCCGCGACGCCTGTTCCAAGAACCGTTGTCGCCTCAAGGTTTCAATGGCTTGTTCCAGCACGATGGGCATCGACTGGCCCAACTCTTCCGACAGTGACTTCAACTTCCGGTGACTTTCCGGGTTGATGCGAACGGTGGCAGACATGGCTTTCGCTCCGAAGTGGAATCCAATCGTGACGACCAACAAGAACGCCGTTCAGTATACATCGGCGTATTCATCCAGCCAGACACAATCTGGCTGATCCGGCGGGCGGTCAATCTTCTGTGCTTTGCGTCCGCAGACTCCAGTCAGGCGGACGCCTTATGGTCCCTTATGGGATATGTGAAGTGGGCTTCACGCATGGATGACGTGAAACTTCACGCAGTCGAGTGAAGCCCACTTCACGCAGCTACTGTGAAGCCCGCTTCACGCATCAGTCAGTCAGTTTGGCCAGCGGACGGACGCGGTAGACGTTCGTTCCTCGCTTCATGCCGCCCCGATAAGCCACGATCAGCAAGCCTCGCTTTTCCAGTTTGCCCACGGCATCAACCACAGCCCGCCGCGTCGTGCCGATCCGTCGAGCCACGTCCGTCATCGACGTTCGGACGGTTCCGTCTTTCGTGTCACGCCACAGAACGAGCCACGTCAGGGCTTCGGCCCGCGACAGGTCCGTCATCGAACAATCGACGAACGCATTGAGTTCACCGAAGCGGTTGGACGTTGCCGCCGTTCGCTTCGGCTTCTCGCCCGCCTTGCTGGTCGAGGTTGTTGCCGGTCGAGCCGGTCGCGGATTCATCGGTGGGAGTACCGAGCAACCGGGCAGGACTCGACCGTTGCCGGTTCCGTTCGTGACGTGGTTTGTCATTCGGTCCCCCATTCGTCATCGGGAGCGGCATTCGTCCGGCCCCACAGCGCGGCCAGTGCGTTTTGAATCTTCCCCGACGGTTCGGGTTGATCGAAGGGGTTGGCCATTTCGACCGGCGTGAACGATTGAATCGGCTTGTCGAACATCATTCGCAGGTCGCGGCATTCGCCGTTGCGGCTCTTGAGATGTCGCAAGATGACTTCCCCTTCCGCCTCATCGTTCGGCGTGAGGATGAAGGCATCGTCGGCGCCGAACTCCAGTTCGCTCGATTCGCGGAAGGATGCGAGGTTCAACCCGTCGCCCGAGTAGCTCGACCGGCCCGACTTGTCCTTCGTGCGACCGACTGCCGACAAGACGATGACAGCCACGCCCGCATCGGCGAACGCCCGCAGATGACTCATCGTCGCATCGACCGAGCCGCGTTTGTCGCCATGCTCACCCGGCGGTTGAATCCGTTGGATGTAGTCCAACACGATCAGCCCCGCGCCTTCCGAGAAGAATTCATCCGCCACGGCGGCGACGTTGGCCAGGTCGAACGGCGGTCGGACGAACGCCAGCCGTTCCGCCAGTTCGTCGAGCGTGTTCAGTCCCGCGTCGATTCGCTCGGCGTGTTCTTCCGTGAGTCGGCGGTATCGAATCGTCGTCAGGTCCACTCCCGACAATCGCGCCAATTGACGGTCGAGCAACACGGCGGGCGGCATCTCGATATTGCAGACCACGGCCCGCAGCGTCGGCGTCAGTCGCAAGGCATCGACCACGGCTTGCATCGTGAATGCCGTCTTGCCCGCTCCCGGCGCACCGCCGAGCAACGTCACCAACCCCGGCCCGATTTCGATGCGAGACAACTCGCCCTCGCCAATCGGATAGAACGTCGGCGGCTTGCCCGACAGCACGTCATCCCGCCACCCATGCAACACGTCGGCAGCGGCTTGGAAGTTTGGTTTGGTCATGGTTCGTAGTACCCCCTTCCTTGGATGTCCGAAGGGAACAGTGTCCCGCGTCCCGTTGGCCTGCCAACCGCGTTCGTCTCGATGGTCGCGACAGTCCCATCCGTCCCCCGAGTCCCATCAATCACATTCGTCCCATCAGTCCCACCGGTCCCCCGGTTGTTGTGACTCAGCCCGCAATCAATCTGTCGTCGCGTTTCACTTGGCGAGAGTCCCGAATTGAGTCCGGCTTCGCTCAACAGTTCGTGAGCCAGTTCGACCGGGCATCCGAACTCGGCAAGGTTTGCAGCCGCGCTAAACAACATTCGATGCCGGTCCCCGGCCAATGCCCCATCGCGGATGAAGTCGAGCGTTGCCCGGTTGAGCCGCGCCGCTCCGTTCGCTGTCGCTCGCTGTTGCCGAGCCGCTTCGGCCTCATGCTCGATTCGCTCGACCGTCTCCTGCCAGTCCCCGGCCGCCACGTCGCAGCGCGTCGAGACTGTCGGCACGTCGAACGCCACCGGTTCCTTTGCGAGCTCCCTAATCCGCTCAATAGACAACCGCATCAACTCATCGAGCGACAACCGCCGCTTGTGAAGTCCCGTCTTCGGGTGACGTGAGTTCGGCGCACGGAACGCCCGAACCGTGTCGTAGACGCCCGCGTCGATGACGACTTGCACCGCTCCCGCCAGCCCTTCCGCCAGCCGTTTCGCCACCGCGTTGAACAGCAACGATGCGGTCGGTTGCCAAAGGTCCGTCGGCAATCCGACGTGAAAGCCCTTGCTGCCAGAAAAGAACACCAACAGCGCGTCATCGTCGAGCGAGTACCGTTCGACCATGAACAACACCAACCGGGCGGCATCGCGTCGAGCGGCTTCCAAGTCCGTCCGGTCGATGTCGAACCAAACGAACTCCCCACCGCACACACCAGCGAAGCCCTTGGTTGAGCCGTTCGTGTCGAGATGTTGCTTGAAGTCATCCCCAAACGTGAACGCGGACAGATACGCTTCGCGTTCCACCTCGGCCCGTTCGTCGAGACTCGCATACGCGGCGAATGCGGCTGGCCAACAGACCAACCGCCGCTCGCCAGTACACGGCCCCACAATCCGAAATCCAAGATCGTCGGCCATGATGTTCACCCCCTTCAAAAGCCCTCGGGATTGAACGTCGCATCCGCATCGCCGTTCGGCTCGGCGGTGTCGCCTTCCGGCTTCGGTGCGAACGGATCGGCTTCCGGTTTGTCGATGCCGATGACTTCAAACGACCGAACGCGATTCCGTTCGATGCCGTCGTCATCTTTTCGGATGACGGCTTGCACCTTGCAACGAATCCACTTCGGCAACGGCTGTTCCATCATCGCGGGTGACACGATGCCGAGCTTGCCCAAGTCGCGCTTCGACATCGGCAATGCAGGTCCGGTCAACCAGCAATCGTGCCACAGCTTCCGCCCCTTGAAGTCGCCTTCGATAATCGTGAACTCAATTTTGTAGCCCGGCGTCGCTTTCGACCGGCTCGATTCCAGTTCGCCCTTGGTGACGTGGCAAACGTACTCGCCACGGGGAACAGGTCCGAAGTCGCCCGCCGCTTGCGTCGTGTTCCAGCGGTCATTGAAGTCCCCGCCGCTTCCGTTCAAAATGTCAGTCAGCTTGCCCATCGGTCTTTTCTCCGTTCGGTGTGTGAGCGTTTGAAGATTCGACCGGCTCGACGACTGGCATCGTCGGGCCGGTTCCATTTCGTGCCGCGTCCAAAGCGGCGAGCATCGTTCGCAACGTGAGGCGTCGAGCATCAACGGCCGGTCGGTCACGGATCGACCAAACCGCCAGCCAACCCCGATGCCGGTGAGTTCGTGAACTCTTGACGATGCCAGTTCGCACGATCAGCCCTTCACGGGCGAGCCGCAGTGGAATCGACCCTCGCCACTTCCCACCGTCGCGGTACTTGTCGGTCAGGTCGTCAACGGCATCGTCGGTTGTCCCTTCGCCATTCGCGGCCAGCGCGTCGAGGAACCGCAACTCGTCAGCGTCGATCACTTCGCGGCGGTTCAGTGTGGCGAGGGAGACTCCAACATCGCGGAACAACTCCCCCTGCCGAGCGGCAGCAGCCGCTGCGGTCGCAATCATGCGTGCCTCGCTTTCGTCGCGGGGCGGCAGATCGGGCAGCCAGCGGCGAGCCATGCGTCGATGTCGGCCCGTCGCCAGCGGACCAGTACCGACAGGCGGACAGGTCGCGGCATCGCACCGGCATCCGACATCCGGTAGACGTGTCGAGGCGAGCAGCCCAGCATCGCGGCGACGTGGCGCACGTCGAGCAGAGCGGGTGAGTCCACCAGCGGTGGACCGGAGAGAGACTGAGTCATGGCACATACTCCAGAGTGACAGGTGACTGTCGGCGGCGATGACTGTCATCGCTCGCCTGTCGCTGGATATGGCGTCGGATCGCGTCCGACTCAGTTGGATCGCATCCTACTGTTTTTTGGCGGTGTCCCATCCCATGTCATGGGTGCCGGGCGCGTAGATGTAGAACGCACCATCGGCCGAGCATGTGTTCGCGAAGTGATCGGCGAGGCGCGGTAGCTGGCATTCCTTCATCCGCTCGCAAGCCGTCGCAATGCGTCCGTGAATGTTCGATCGCAGGCGGTTGTTCGCGTTGTTCAAGTCGCGGGCCTTGCCGTTGATGCCCTTCATCTTCTTCGCTTCGGTTTCGAGTTTTCCCAACTCCGTTTGCAGTTCGTCGCGTTCCAAGTCGCTGTCGGCAGCTTCGATGTCGGCCATCAACTGGCGTCGCTTCGCGGCGATGTCCGCGAACGTCCTGCCGTCTCCAATCGGTTGTCGGCTTTGTGCGTCACCGGGTAGCCGCTCCACTCCCGGCCCCGCGTCGAGTTCGATCATTGGCACAGGCACGCCCGGCGTTTGCACCAGCCGGTAAAGGTCATGCAGCCCCTTCGCACCTTTCGCCGTGACGTGGCCCGCTTCACCAAAACCCGTGAGGTAGTATCCGTCGCCATCAGGCCGAAACACAAACTCCGCTTCCGTCGGTTCGTCGTCCGCCGTTCCCTTCGGCTTGGCATCCTCACAGATTGACGTTGCGGCGGGTTCGACCGGCACGGCGTCGAGCCAACTCAGCAAGATGTCGATGGCTTGCGTGGACGCGGCAGCGAAGTCGGGCAGCGTCGCAAACCAGTCGGAATCGGCGGGCAGTTTGGATTCGGGAGCGAAGATCGTTTTGACTTGCTCACCGGTACGCAGTATCTGGCGAACGGCTCGAAGCGGAGAGCCAACGACGTTTGCATTCGCCATCTCAAACACGGCCAACACCCACAGTGCCAACTCGTTCCCTGTCTTCGGAGCCGCTCCCCTCGGTAGCTCTCGCCACAGTCGTTTTTGAACCGCAGCGGGTAGCCCTTTCAACGTCCGAGCCGCGTCCTCACAAATGGGCGTCAGACTCCGAAAGCCCCGAAGTTGAAACTGCACTCCCAAGGCAGCGATCGCGCATCCGCTCCACCAAGTGGACGGTGATGACTCTACGCTCGGCGAGTTGTATCCGTCGATCAGCCCGCCGATTGGTGGCCTTCCGTCACGGTTGCCGTGTTCGCACACCAACCATGCTTTGCTCGGTGAGACGGGATTCCCCACGGCTCGGAACCGCAACTTGAGTTCGTCGAGTGAAGACCGCGATAGATCCAACGAAACTGCGTCCGTTGCCATCGTAGGCATCGACAAACCAGGCACATACGACCAGTAAGTGGATTGATCGAACGGGACATCATCATTCGCCATCGCAGACCCCTTGTCATTCAGAACGGGCCGTCTGGCGGGGGAGCGATGACAAGGGAATCGCTCACCCCACCAGACCGATTTCAGCGATGAGCCGTTGCAACAACTCATCGCACCCGATGGCCAGATTGTACTACTTCAGGCCGGAAACAAAACTTTCTATCGAACGCCCGGTGGTGTCTGTGGTATCGGTAAAAAATGCCCCCCGGAGAACCTAACAAATCTTGCCCGGTTGCGGCTCGTCACTCGATTCCGCTTCGTGGTGTCAGACCGCCGTCAGTTCACCAACCAACCGATGCCAGTCGTTCGCGACGAGTTCGGGCGTGATGAGTGTCAATGGTTCGGCCAGTTCGGCGCGAAGATGTTCGTGGCGAGCGAGCAGCCACTGCGACGCGGCTTCAACGTCGGCCGGGATTGCGACGTACTCGTCCATGTAGGCCAGCATCCAGTGCTCGGCGAGCGGCGGCACAATGATTCGCGATTCGTCGAAGCCGCTTTGTTGGATGAACAGCCGCCAGCCGTCCCGTTCGATGGCATAGCCCGCTTCGGCCAGCGTCGCGCGGCAACTCCACTCCCGAACCTCATCGGAAATCGGCTCGCTGTCCGCGATGCCATCCAACGCCCAAGCCAGCCGCGTTTGCACGCACCAGAACTCGGCAGCCGCCCCAAGTTGAAAGGCATGGTGGATCGCCACACAGTGCATCAAGCAATTTTCCAATCGTCCCGCGTCGGCCATGCTGTAGTGGCGTCGCGGCGCGGCGTCGAGCAGTCTCTTCCGCTCCAGCACGTCGCCCCGCTTTCCGGCGTCGTGCATCAGCCGCAATCGCTCCACTGCCGTCAACGCGGGATAGAACTTGGCGAGTCGGTTCGTGTTCATGGTCTCTGCCCTCAATTCGCGGAACGTGTCTTCAACGCGGCTTCCAGTGATTCGAGCCGTCCGGCGAGGTTGCCGAGTTCGATGGCGCGGAGCATCACTCCCGACAGACAGCCGATGGTCCGCGCCCGTTCGACGGTTCCCAGTTCCGTGTCGTTCAGAACCGCTTCGGCCTGTCCGCCGAGCAACTCCAACACGTCGGACGCGGTTTGCAGACGGAATCCGACCGGGACTTGGGTTTGACCAGGGGTTTGACAGGAACCCGCCCGGACGAGCCGCTTGTACTCCCGTTGGTACGTTCGCGACTGTTCAGGATCGGCAATTGGCATGGTTGAAACTCCTCGCAGTGAATGGTTGGCGTTGTCCCTGTCACTCTTTCCCGCCGAGCAACAGCCGTCGCACCGCTTCGGCCCGTTCCTCATCCGAGAGCGGCAGCATGGCGAGCATCTTGAGCGCGGCGGCGAAGTCCGTCTCGACCGGCTTCGCGGCTCTCACTTCGGCGGGCGTCTCAACAGCCCGAACCGAAGCGGCATCCGCCCCCCGTTTTCGCCATTTCGGCGGTTCGCTGGTGCAAACGCTGGTGCAAACTGCCAAACCACTCGCCGCAACTTCTGACAGGTTCCCACTTGGAACCCTAGATTCACTGGTTTGGGACCAGGAAGTCGCAGGTTCGAATCCTGTCATCCCGATTACGAAGCCCTCGCCCGCAACATTTGTAGGCGAGGGCTTTTTGTTTGTTTGGCCCCGTAGGACGGGTTTAGGCGATCGTGACGGATCAGGGCGCGACCGACGATTTCGGTGTTCACGCCGTGAAGGACATCGTCAATCACTTCGACTACCACGCCACGTTGATGCACCTGTTTGGCCTCGATCGTTCCGCCGCCCCACCGGAGAAGCGACGCTGCTCGACGGGCAGAAGGGTGAGATCGTGAAGGGGATTTTGAAGCGGACGTGGCGTGAGTGGGGTTGGCAGAGGTACACGAAACGAGGAGACCTGCGGTCGGGAGTTTCGGCGGGGTCGGGAGACCCGCGCCGAACGAAGGGGGTGATCAGCTCAAAGGTCAGTGGGACGACTCGCACGATCAGTGGGACGACTCGCACGAGGAGTGACGGTATACTCCCGCCACCTCGTGAGACCCCCTGCCCCATGCACTTTCCGATACGACAAACCCGCAAACATT
>JAYVOX010000064.1:0-2731 GCA_043757695.1 Schlesneria sp. | reverse complement strand
ACACGCCCGGTTATCCGAGTGCCGCGCGGTACGTGGCGATGTCGGTCTTGCAGGCGGGCGTGCTGGCTCGCGACATGCAGAAGGTCGATCAGTTTGTGATCTTTCAGTCGATCGGCCGCAGCGCCGGTTGGCTTCCGGCTGCGGCCGCGTTGGCTCGCACGAACGAACTCTCCGCCCCGCATGTGCTGCTGCTGCCCGAACGCCGCTTCAATCAGGCGGCCTTCTTGCAGGCGGTCGCGGCGGCTCACAAGAAGCACGGTTTCGTGAGCATCGTTTGCGGCGAGGGCGTGACCAACGAAGACGGTTCGCCGCTGAGTGCTTCTCAGACGAAGGACAAGTTCGGCAACGTCGAGTTCGGCGCGATGGGCGGGACGAGTGCCGCGATGCTCCTGCACCGCATGATCGCAAACGAGTTCGGTTGGCGCGGCGAGTTCCAGGTCGCAGAATCACTTCCGATGTGCGCGGCCGATCGCGCCACGAAGCTCGACGTTGCCGAAGCCTACGCCTGCGGCAAGCAAGCGGTAAAACTGGCCCTGCGCGGCGAAGGGGGAGTCATGGTGACAATGCAACGCACCAACAAGCTCAGCGAACCCTACGCGATCGACTTCGGTACGATCTCGCTCAGTGAAGTCGCCAACCACGAACGCCCGATGCCCGACAACTTCATCACCAAAGACGGCTTCGGCGTGACGAAAGCGTTCCTCGACTACGCGGCCCCGCTGGTAGGTGAGTTGCCGAGGTATGCGAGTCTCGCGGCAAAAAGGGCGAAGGTGTGAAGTCGGCTTCTTTCTTTTGGCTCTCGTTTTGCGATGGGCATGCGATGGTCAGCGATCAACTACCTTCAAAGTCAATCATGGGAATGAGGCAACCTGTTTTTTTGCTCAGTGTGTTCGTGGTTTTTGTTTCATTGTGTTCATTGTGGATCATCTCGGAACGACGAGCGGCCGACCGCGAACGAGCAGCATTCGAAAACCTTATCGCAATGGGTGCTTCAGGAAATGACTGGATCAGTCTTCGGGAGTTGATTACGGGGAGACCACCTGTTGTCACGATGGATATTCCTGCCGCCATTCCAGTGCAAACGGCATTTGAAGCACTGCCCCATTTGAAAAATCTGGAATTCCTGACATTGGCATATCCCACGTTGACTGCGGACCAAATATCCGTGATCGAACGGCTCAAATTAGTGTCGCTCCGATTCAAAGGCACGTTTCCTACCGACCACAATATCGACCAACTTTCGGCTCTTCGAGGTGTGAAGTTTCTTCAGGTACCTTCGAGGAATTTGTCCGCGAATGCGCAAGAAAAATTGCAGTCGTTGTTACCAACATCGGAGATCACATACCGTTGACAGCATTTCAGAACCAACCTTGCGTCAAGGTCGCGGGCCGTGTGTATCGCGAAATCAATCTCGTTCGTGGTAGGGCTGTGAAAGTCGGCCTGATCCCAACATCAGAGGAACTCAGTCGTGCAAGCTGATCGTGCCCCGTATTCCCAATTCAACCTCGTCCGCGACATGCTCGCTGCGGCGGATGCGATTCAGGCGTTTGACCCGAGTGCCGTGAAGGCGACCGCTGCTGAGATCGCTGCGGTTGGCAAGCTGCTCTTCACCGGTGAAGGTTCGAGCCGTTTGTTCCCGGCGAAGAGTGCCATCATGCACTCGCGGCGACAGGGTTGGGCGACGACGCTCCACACCGAAGCCGGGCGGCAGTCGCAGGAGTACGCGCTGGCCGATTGGGCGGTGTTCGGCATGTCGAACTCGGGCCGCACGGCGGAGGTGATTCGGCTGTTCACGAGCCTCAAGGCAGCGGGACACACGAAACGGTTCAGCCTCACGGCGGCGGCCGACTCGGCTCTGGAAGGACTCGCCAATCGAGGCCACGTCCTGAAGTGCGGCAAGGAAGGAGCCGTCGCCGCGACGAAGAGTGTTGTTGAGCAGGCTCTGTTCTGCCGGGCACTCGTCGAAAGCATCGCCGGGCAGGAGACGCTTGCGCCGCGACTGGCCGGGTTGGCGGAGCAGGTTCGCATGGCGTTGACGATGCCGGTCGAGGCGGCTCTCACGCAGAAGATCAGTGGTGCGGGGACGATCTACTTCGCCGGTCGCAACGATGGCGTGGCCGAAGAGCTGGCCCTGAAGACCAACGAGATCACTCGCAAACGGAGCGACTTCCTCGAAGGAACCTATGCCGTGCATGGCATCGAGGAAGTGATGCAGGCTGGCGATGTCGTCATCTGGATCGACCCGTATCCGGAATCGGAGCAGAAGTTCCACGATGTCCTCGTGAACGGAGTCGGCCTGACGGTGATCGCCGTCTCGTCGCGCCCGACCATGTTCCCGACGGTCACGATCCCCGACGCAGGCGACTTGTCCGGCTTCGTCCAACTGGCCGCCGGTTGGAATCTGCTGGTCGAGGCGGGCATGAAACTCGGCATCAACGTCGATAAGCCGGAACGGGCGCGCAAGGTCGGGAATGAGTTCACGGGTTGAGGGTCCATTTTTATCAACGTCGTTCGGCGCGGGTCTCACGACCCCGCTGAAACGTGTGACCGCAGGTCTCCCGCATTTGCAGCGGCGATCCGAGCGCGGAGGAGACCTACGGTCGGTCGCCAGTGCTGGGTCAGGAGACCCGCGCACAACAACGAGGCTCCATCTTTTCATCGCGTCGGCTACAGCCTACAGTGTTGAGCGTCCCTGAGATGGCTGGCCGACTCTGACTCATAAGGTTCGGCC
>JAYVOX010000063.1:0-2735 GCA_043757695.1 Schlesneria sp. | reverse complement strand
CGTGCATCCTCCGCAGGTTGATTGAGCCACTCGGTCTTGGGTGTCCCGGAAAATGAACCGACGTTTGCCATGATCGAATCTCCTTCAAGATAACTCTTGCCACATTGACGATTCCAACAAAAGCCGAAACGAGGTGAGCCGGGTGCCGTGAGGCCGCGGATTCTCAGCGAGATTGAAGAGTCCGGGGCCTCACGGCACCCGGCTCACAGGACTTCTGTCGGAAACGTCAATGCTTCTCAACTTCACAGTGAGCCTTGTACGTGGCTTGATCGAGCAGTTTGGACAGCTCACTGGCGTCGCTCATGCGGACTTTGACCATCCAGCCTGCGCCGAATGGTTCCTTCGTGAGCAATTCGAGATGATCGGGCAGAACATCATTTCGCGCGACGACTTCACCACTGACCGGAGCGTACAGGTCGCTGACCGCTTTCACGCTTTCGACTTCACCAAATGGCTGGCCTTGTCTCGTCTGTTTGCCGACTGGAGGCAGGTCGGCGTAGGTCAGGTCGCTCAACAGATGAACGGCAAAGTCGGAGATGCCGATCGTGGCGGTGTCCCCTTCCACGGCAACCCACTCGTGCGTCTTGGTGTACTTCAGATTTTCGGGGGCCATGACGGGCGACTCCTGGATGAGGTTTGAGGCGAAGTTACGGTTGAGCGAGGACTGGATCGCAAAACTTGATTAGCTCGTCATTCACACGGCCGCAATGATTCGGGTGTTGCGTCTGCGGCTTGTTGTTCGTACTCGGCGATCTTGCCGATGCGGCGGGCGTGGCGACCTCCTTGGAACGGCGTGACGAGCCAGAGCTCGACCATGCGGGAAGCGTTCCGGTCTCCGACCAAGTCAGCCGAGAGGCACAGGATGTTGGCGTCGTTGTGCATCCGACTCATCTCAGCGGAGAGATCGTCGTGGCACAGCGCGGCGCGGACCCCTTTGAATTTGTTGGCGACGATGCACATACCGATACCCGATCCGCAGATCAGGATGGCTCGATCGACGCGACCTTCCGAGACGGCCTTTGCCGCCTTCGCGCCGAAATCGGGATAGTCACAGATGGCATCCGAATCGGGGCCGAAGTCTTCTGCCTCATGCTGAAGTTGGCGCACTTGGGACAACACCTTGTCCTTGACGTTGTAGCCTCGGTGGTCACTCGCAACGGCGATTTTCATGGGTTCTCATTCGGGGTGAGGGGATGTCGGTGGTGTGTGCGGCTGAGTTGTTAGAGGTTCAATGGAATCTGTTTGACCAGTCGTCGCACGTGGTGTTCGATCTCATGTTTGCAGTCTTGGTATTCGCGAGGTCCGCCGCCGTAAGGGTCCGAGACATCGGCTCGCTCGGGTGACAGCATCCGGACGCGAGCGGTCAGCTCGGGGTATTCGTCCAAGATCGCCTGCTGATGTCCGCGCGTCATTGCGATGATGTGATCGGCATGTCGTAGCAAGCGGCTCGTGACAGGTTGGCTCTCGTGCGATCTCAAGTCGATCCCGTCGTCAGCCAGCGCGGCGATCGACTCCCCACTGGCTGGTCCGCCCGACCGAGCCGACAGTCCGGCCGACAGCACCGCATAGCCGCGATCCATCAGGTCGTCGTCCGCACACTTCAATCGCTGCGCCAGATGATGCCGGAACAACGCTTCGGCCATCGGGCTGCGACAGGTGTTACCGGTGCAGATGAACAGGAAAATCTCACTCGTCAGTCGGTCGATGTTCAGCGGCGAGATGATTCCCGGATCGAGCAGTTGCCATTGCTCGCCTTCAAACCGGATGGTCGTGGTTGGTTCTCCATAACGACACGGGCCATCGTCGATGACTAGCGACACGGCGTCTCCAAAACGTGCCACGACATCGGCCGTGGAACGAGGCAGCGGTCGGGGCGCGCCATAGTCCGCAGTGGCGACGAGCGGGGCAGGAGTGAGTCGCTGGACATGCAGCAACGCCTCGTGAACCGCGACACGCACCGCCACCGCCGGACTCAGACTTGGAATGACGCTGTCACCCGCAGTAACCAGTTCACCACCGAGCAACCGTCGCGTGGCAGCCGGGAGTCGATCGAACAATCCGCCCAATGCCTCCGCCGAAAACTCCATCGTGAGCGGTCCCGGCCAAGCACGTCGAGCCAGCCTATCCGCAGCGACGGGCATGTTCGGCAAGTAATCGTGAGCCTCTTCCGCCGACTTCAAAATGAGTGCTGCTCGTCCCCCCGACGGCATTTCTCGCCCTACTAACAGCGACTGCAACCGTTGGACACCCGGCTCGCTCAAGGAACTCGCCACGACAATGTAAGCCGTCTCGGTGGGGAGCGCAACCAGCTGACCTTCTGCCAAGAACTGGCAGGCGCGGTGAATGACATCGCGCGGATCGTCGGCGTTGCGTATCTCGACAACCTGCGGCATGACAGCTCGCATTCGGGACAGAATTGAGGGGAGAAGAGGCGGCGGGCGGAACTCATTTCCCCCACCCAAGGCCGGGCATCCTGCACCGACGCGGGCGGAGTGTACTCGTCCCCGTTTGGCCCTTCAACCGGCCTGACCGTCCCATCAGTCACCGCGATGGACAACTGCGATTCACCCCTCTCGTTCCCAAGCTCCGGCTTGGGAACTCCTGCTTTGAAGCTCCAGCTTCGCGAATGTTGACACGGTGCTGTTCTCGTCAGATGTCGCGCTGCACAATTCCAGACGCCAAGCGGGAGCTTGGTCGGTGGCCGTTCCCAAGCGGGAGCTTGGGAACGAGACGAA
>JAYVOX010000062.1:0-2735 GCA_043757695.1 Schlesneria sp. | reverse complement strand
ACTTGGTCGAGACACCCCCCGTCCACACAAACCGCTTCCACCACGAACCCACCGCCCGCTGCTGATCAATCTTCCGAACCGTCAACCCCTGCAACCGCAACTGATCCCGCGCCTGTCGCGCCGAATCCGCCACGATGACGCCATCCACAGCCGCCTGCTGCCGATTCACCGCGTGATATGCGAAGACCGCCATCAGCTATTGACCTCGATATTTGACGATGAACATCGTCGTGCATCCCGGATCACAACGGAGCCAGTTCCACCCGAATTCCGACTTTTCAACGGAGTGACATTCATCGCCACGACCAAGATAAAACGCGGTTCTTTGTCGTGGTCCTGCGATCGCGACAGACAACACTCCGTGAACCGCTCCGCCGCGAGATTCATACCCCGAGCGATACGGGAATCCCACCGGAATTTCGGTTCATTCCCAAGTTGCCCCAGGCAACACGCATGGGGCTGGTCCGTGAAGCGGGGGTTGAGACAGAGAGAACTGACGGTGCATTATACCTCGCACGCTGAGGATTGACCGGTTGTAGCACACCGCGAGTGCGAGTCAGGGAATGACTTGCCGACGTAGCTCAGTCATTCCCTGACTGAGATTCTCTCGCCAACGAACCGGTCACTTCCCACCGCGCGAGGTCTAGTCCGACTTGCCGCTCATTCAGCAGGTGAATTGCGACCTCAGAACGGGACATCGCGGCCTTCGTCCGATTCTCCCGCTGTCGAGTCGGCCGAGTCTTTTCCCGGCAGCGGTTTCGAGTCGCAATACTCGATGGCCTTCTCCAACGCGAAGACGAGAGCACGCAGGTCGCTGGGACTGTAGGACGACGAGTCCTTCCATTTGCCCGCCTGGCGATCGTAATCACGCTTGCCCGAGATCGTGGAGCGAACGTCCGGTCACAGCGGCAACCTCACCCGGCGCGCGAGTTCGGCACTGATTGTCTTCGTACTCCGTCCATTCGCGACCTGTTTTCGGTCGCTCCGCTCGCCGTGCCCGTTGGCCTCGCTCAATTTGCGTCGCTGCTCCTCCGTCGCTCGGCGACCGAGATTGGCCCGTCGCAGAGCCTCCATGCGTGGTAGGGGCCGAATTGGAGCGAGAATCGCTGGTGGTCGTTCATTCGAGATTCCGACTGCGGCGACAATTTCACCTTGTAGCTTCCCGCGACGCTTCAAGTCTGGATCGACCACGGTGCCGACGAAGATTGGGGGTCGATGTGCTATCCACCGATGCAGGTGAATGTCGGAGCGAATCGAGAACGGCGGTGAAGGTTGACCGCCTCTTCTTGGGTACTTTTGATGGAATGAGGCCACTCGATGAACATGACACACCAACCAACAATCAAGAACTCCAGTGAAGGTCGCACGATCACCGTCGTTGGTGACGTGTACCGCTTCCTGGCGACCAGCGACGACACGGATGGCAAGTATGCTCTGTGGGAAGCCATTGTGCCTCTCGGTGGTGGACCTCCTCCGCACGTTCACAGCCGCGAGGAAGAGGGCTTCTACATCCTCGAAGGCGAGATCACCTTCCAGATCGGCGAGGGACGTGTCGTGGCCACGGCGGGGATGTTCGCCCACATGCCGGTCGGCACGCCGCACTCGTTCAAGAATGAGAGCTGCCAACCGGCGAAGATGTTGATCACGGTTGCCCTGGCCGGACTGGAGCAGATGTTCTTCGAGTGGGGTGTTCCGGTTGCCCAAGGAGCCCCCCCCGCCACCGCCCAAGTCAGAGATCGACAAGTTGCTGGAGATCGCTCCCCGGTACGGGATCGAGATCAGGCTGCCGAGGCACTGATAAAGACGGACGTACCGTCAGCCGAGCAGTGATTGCAATCCTGCTGCGTTTTTGCTGATTCAACGATCGAAACTCGGCGAGTTGGCACTGTCACGATCGCGCCAGACCGCGACCCCATTGAGACACACCAGTCCGAGTTGATTTTTAGACGATCATGTGCGTCCGGACATTTTGTCCACCGATCATTCGATCTTCTTGGTCCACACTTCAAAACGATGAGTGAGTGCCAAAGATCGCTCACGATGTCCTCTGACTGAATCGCCGAACGATCACCGATCGCCGAGGTCCGTGAAGCATCGGCCCATCTAAATAGTCGGTCGCCTTGTGGCACATTCCTTGAGACGGGTTACGTCTCCCGAGGCCCGCTGTTCGTGAAATCCGAACCGGCTTCGAGTTCTCTGCCACGGCGGCACAATCCCCAGTTCTACGAATCCTAAGGAGACCCACCGATGAGTCACGTCGTTGAGATCAAGACGCAGGTGAAGGACGCGACGGCTGTCGCAGCAGCCTGTCGGAGACTGAAGTTGCACGAGCCACGGCAGGCGACGGTCACGCTGTTTAGCGCAGAGGTCACGGGGTTGGCGGTCCAACTCCCGCAGTGGACCTTCCCGATTGTCTGCAACACCAGCACGGGCGAGTTGAAGTACGACAACTATGGCGGACGGTGGGGCCAGCAGTGTCACCTCGATCAGTTTCTCCAAGCCTACACCGTGGAGAAGGCCCGGCTCGAAGCGCGGCGGCAGGGCCACTCCGTCACTGAACAGCAGCTTGAGGACGGTTCAATTCGCGTGCGGATCGCCGTGGCGGGGTGAGGCGGTCTCATCCGCTACGATCCGCGTTCTCTTGTTCATCATGAGGAGCCGACATGACCACGACACGCCGCCGCCATGTCATTCGCCCAGCGACACCAACGCCCTCTGCCGCTTCTCTGCGGTTG
>JAYVOX010000061.1:0-35401 GCA_043757695.1 Schlesneria sp. | reverse complement strand
TCTCGAATTTCCAAACGGCCAAGCGGACATCAGTTCGCCGAACCACTGTTCTCGCCTTCCCATCGTGATGCGAGGTAAAGCGGCATGTTGAAACTATTCTCGAAGCGTTGTGTTGTGGTTCCGGCCTTGGCCGCAATCTGTTGGGGAACCACGGGGCTGATGGTTGCCACGGTAACGGGGGCGGAAGTCTCCGCACCGGCGCGAGTGCTGAAGCACACTGCCACTACCGGCCAGTCCTATTCGGCCGTGGTGTTGAAGGTGAGCGAGTTGCCTCAGGGTGTGGTCGCTCGCGAGCACGTGATCCTGATCGATACCTCGGCTAGCCAAGTGGGTGTTCACCGCAAACAAGCGTTTGCCGTGCTGAACGCATTGCTTCAAGCATTGCCGGAAACGGATCGAGTCCGCCTCTTCGCGGTCGATGTCCAAGCCGAAGCCCTCGACGACGGCTTCCACTCGCCACGTAGCCAAGAAGTGCAGGCGGGATTGGATGCTCTGCAATCGCGAGTGCCGCTCGGTGCGACGAACCTGCGCTCCGCACTTGAGACCGCGCTCGGATCGGCTCCGACTGACCGACCAACCAATATCACCTACATCGGCGACGGGATGAGTACCGCCGATCTGATCGAGTCGTCCGAACTACGAACGCTGCTGACCAGCCTGCGTGAACGACAAGTTCCCGTGAACAGCTACGGCGTTGGGCCGCAACTCAACCTGCACCTCCTCGGAATTCTGGCCCATCAAACGGGAGGATTGGTGACGTTTGATTCGGCCGTCGAATCGAAGCCAGCTCCCGCCGAGCAAGCTCTCGTTCGTGCCAACAAGGCTGCCGTTGATGGTCGAGTCTTGGCGTCAGCGCTGCAATCACCGGTCTTCTTCCCAACGTCGATGACTGTGACTCCCGCATCGGCAACGTTGCTGCCCGGCATTCCGCTGCCGATGCGCACGGATCGCGAAACCATCTATTTGACGAGCAAACCACTCCCGGCAAATGCGCGAGTGGCTCTCCTGTCCGCTGCCGGTGTAGCCGCTTCACTCGAATGGAAGATGGCCGCTCCACTGGAACAACCTGCGGTCGCGTTCCTGCCGGACTTTGCCCGACGATTGGAGCAAGATGGCGGACTCAGCAACTCGCTCGCGGGGTTGTCGCTGATGAACCAAGCACAGGATGACTTCGCTCAAGGAGTGGCCCGACTCGTAGATCAGGGTCACGCGGCATTGGAGCGAGGCGATGTCCGTCAGGCGGCTCATCTCGCCGGACAGGTTGTGCAGATCGACCCCTCTAATAAACAGGCCGCATCACTCGGCAAGGTCATCAACCGTCTCGGAGTCCGACTCGTCAGTCAGAACACGCCCGACGAAGCGACTCCAGCCGCGCCAACCCCGGATTTGGAAGACAAGACCAATCCCAATCCCAACGACAGCTTGGTCGCCGACCAAGTGCAAGCCACAGCCGTGATGACTCAGAAGCTGCGCAACCAAGTCAGCATCGCGATTGAAGCGGCACGCAATTCCGTCGATCCGGACGCGGGCTTGGGCCAGTTGAAACAGGTGCTGGATGCCGTGAAGTCGGCCATCGACATCGCTCCCGAAGATCGGCTCCGTTTGCAAAAGCAGTTGGAGGGAGAGATTCAACAGCAGGTGAACGCGAAGGAAGTCGGACAACAGCGCCGCATCCAATCGCTCGAAAGCCGCGCTCAGCGCGAATCGACGCAGCGGTTGGCCGAGCAACTGATGCTCGATGAAGAGCGACTTGAAAACCTGATCGACCGCGTGCGTGCGTTGATGCTCGAGGGCAAGCACGGTCGCGATGAAGCCTACGGTGAAGCTCAAGAAGTCGCCGACTTCGCGATCAATCTCCGTCCCGGTGAAAGCACGTCGGCTGCTGCGCGGTTCAACGCCGAGTCCGCTCAACAACTTTTGCGGTCCTATCGCTTGCGAGCCAAGCGAGCCGACCAGTTCCTCGAAACACTCCACCAAACGGAACTGTCACACGTCCCATTCCCGGATGAACCGCCGATCCGCTTTCCGGCTGCGGAAGTCTGGAAGTCATTGTCGGAACGCCGCCGCAAGTGGGCGACGGTTGATCTGAAGAAAGACAGCCCCAACGAGCAACGGATTCGTACGGCGCTGACCGAAACAACTGAAGTGACATTTACAGATACTCCTCTGGAAGAGGCGATCAAGTACCTCGAAGACCTGCACTCGATTGAGATTTGGCTCGATAAGGAATCGTTGACAGCCGACGGCATCAACACCGATCAACCGATCAACTTGATAATGAACGGCGTTTCGCTGCGGAGTGCCCTGCGACTGATGTTGGAACCGCTGGCTTTGACCTACGTGATTGAAGACGAAGTGATGAAGATCACCACGCAAGTCAAAGCGGACGAGAAGATGTCGACCCGCGTCTATCCGGTGGCGGACCTCGTGGTGCCGATCATCCAACTCGGTGGCGGTGGCGCGTTCGGTGGTGGCGGTGGTCAACAAGGTGGTCAACAGGGTGGTGGTCAAGGTGGCCAGCAGGGTGGTGGGGGCGGCGGGTTCGGCGGTGGGGGCGGCGGTGGCGGGTTCGGAAACATTCCTCCCGAACAACTCCCCCCCCAAGCGAAGGCTGGTCCAGGCAAAGCTGCGAATCAGTCCGGTCCGAAATTGGACAACCGCACCATCGAAGCCATGAAAAAAAAACGAGCCACGTAATCCCGAGCCAGGCCGTGGAAGGACTCGGGGCGGGCGCGAACGACGCTGAATTGAAGACCAAGCGGGAGCAGCCCTTCGCGGCAGTTCCCGCTTCTTTCGTTTTGAATCGCGAGATGAAAACTCCGCTCGATGTAACCCGACGTGTCCGCGAGAGGCTTGCTCTCCAGAGGGATGACCGCACTACCGTCCCTCGCTCACGCTTCGGGTTATTTTCTCAGCGGGCCGTTCGTCCCCGTTCGAGCCTTTGTGCCGGTCCCAAACAGAGTGCCAAGAACAGTGGAGAGACTTCCGCTCAGCGAGCCAAGCGATGGCGCGAACGATTCGCCGCCGACTCCGATTCACCGGAAGTCATCCGTCAAACAGTGGATGACCTGATCGCCCATCGCCAGTACGAAGAAGTGATCGCGTGTCTCGAACAGGCGATCATCCAAGCCAAGATGCAGCCGTGGATGTATCAAGTCCTCGCCATCGCGATGGAAGCGGCGGGCCGGCCGAAGCCTCAGATCGAACGCGTCCTGCTGTCGAGCCAAGACGTAATCTCGCTCGATGCCGAGTCGATGATGGTCCTCGCCGCGTACCTCACCAAGTTCGAGCGGTATGAGCGGGCGATCGAACTGTATCGACAGGCCTCGCACCTGGCCCCCCATCGTCCCGAGCCGTTTTTGCAGGCCCTCTCGTTGGCACGCAAGACACGCAATGCGGAAGCCATCGTCTGGGCGGCCCCCGAAGTCCGAGCCTATGCGTGGGGGAGTGATCGCGCCGCTTTGAGTCGGGAGGCAGAACAGGCCGCTGCGGACGCGATCCCGCAACTTACCAAAGCGGGTCAGATCGCGAAGGCGCTGGCGCTTCAAGAGGGGATGTGCACGGCACGGGAAATCGACCTGCATGTCCGCTTAGACTGGAGCGGACAAGGCGACCTCGACCTCTTCGTCGTTGAGCCATCTGGTTCGACCTGCTCGCGCGAGAAGCCGTACACCGTCAGCGGTGGAATCTTCGTGCATGATGGCTCGGGGCCAAATCAGGCACGCTGCTACGACGAGTACGTTTGCCCGCGGGCCATGTCCGGCGAGTACCTGCTACGAGTCCGCCACGTCCTCGGCGAGATCGTGGGGAAGCGGGCACAACTGACGATCACACGCGGGAAGGACTCCCCCCACGAACAAACCGAAACACAGACGGTCCTGCTGGGCCGCACCGATCAAACCGTTCGCATCTCACTGACGCAGGGCCGCCGCACCGATGGAACCGCACCGGCTCAAGTCCCTCAAAAGAAAGCCGCGCGACGCAGCACGGCCGGCTCCGCCATCCTGTCACAGCTCAACAACAATCCCGCCGCCCAAATCGGCGGAGGGGGAGGCGGTAATGTCGGTGGCATCGGCGGACAGAACTTCGGTGCAGGCGGCGGCAACGTCGGTTTTCAGCCGGTCGTCGCTCTCATCAGTGAAGGTGTTTCCTTGACTGCGATGGCGGCCGTTTCAGGAGACCGCCGCTACGTCCGGATCTCAGCATCACCGGTATTCTCGAACATCACTGATGTCTTCACCTTCAGTTTCGTCACAGGACGGTGAGACCATTGATACGGTGAGACCATTCGTGAGGTGATCGCCCTACGCCAGCCGTTGGTGAACGAGTGACTCCAGATATCCGGCGACCTCTTCCAAGCTCATCGAGGTCGTGTCGATGACGACCGCATCGTCTGCAGGGAGCAGTGGGGAGCAGGCTCGCGTTTGGTCTCGTTCGTCGCGGAGAGCCTGCAGTGAGAGCAACTCCTCCAGCGGAATGAACTCCCCCTTGGCCTGCAATTCTCTCTGGCGTCGCAGCGCTCGCTCATGCGGTGACGCCGTGATGAAGAACTTGCACTCGGCCTCGGGAAAGACCACGGTTCCCTGATCGCGCCCCTCGGTGACAAGGCTTGTCCCGCGCGCGGCGGCGCGTTGCAGTGCGACGAGACAGCCGCGCACGAGCGGATTCGCGGCGACCACTGACGCCACCTGCGTGACCTCTTGCCCGTGAATCGCCTCCGTCACATCGTAGCCGTCCAGTAACAGCCGACTCTGGACAAACACGATCTCCAACTTGGAAGGCAATTGACCGACGGCCTCGGCGTCGGTGAGGTCGATCTCGCGCTGCAGACAGGAGTACGCGACAGCCCGATACATCGCACCCGTGTTGAGAAACTCGAATCCCAACCGGCCGGCGAGCGTCTTCGCCACCGTGCTCTTCCCCGTCCCGGCAGGTCCGTCAATGGTCACGATCATGGCGCGAGGTCACTCAAATGCGGGAGACGCGGACGATGCAAGAAAACACAGGTAAGCAACTCACGCCATTTCGGGCTTGTCGGGAAACAACATGCTGATGCTCGTTCGATCGTGAATCGAACGAATGGCGTTGGCCATCAGATGCGAGACGGAAACGACTTCGACATTGGGCGGCAGCGGATCGAACGAGTTCTCGATCGTGTCGGTGATGAACATTTTCTTGATCTCGCTGTCGGCAATCCGCTGTGCGGCGCCCTTCGACAAAACGCCGTGAGTCACCGCCACGTAGATGTCCTTCGCGCCGCGCGTCTTCAACGTGCGTGCCATCTCGACCAGCGAGTTTCCGGTAATCGTGAGATCATCCACGAGGAAGATGTTCTTCCCCTGCACGTCACCGATCACTTCGAGAATCTGCACGGTCTCGGTGTGGTCGGAGCGATGCTTGTTGCCGATGACGACCGGCGCACCGAGCAACCCGGCATACGCCGCCGCTCCCTTGGCGAACCCGACATCGGGACTGCACACCACGAGGTCACACACGTTCAGACGCTTGAAGTGTTCGACCAGCACGTTGCGTCCGTAGAGGTGATCGACCGGAACTCGAAAGAACCCTTGAATCTGCGGGCTGTGCAAGTCCATCGTCAGCACGCGATCCGCTCCCGCCGCTTCAATCGCGTCGGCACAGACTCGGGCACGGATCGATACACGCGGTTCGTCCTTCTTGTCGCCTTGCGCGTAGCTGAAAAACGGGATGACAGCAGTCACGTTCTGGGCACTCGCGCGGCGCGCGGCATCAATCCAGAAGAGCAACTCCATGAAGTTGTCGTTCACCGGATAATGGCAGCCCTGAATGATGAAGACATCTTTGCCTCGCACGTTTTCCTTGATGCGAACGAATACGTTCCCCTCACTGAAGACGTGTGCTCGGGCAGGAGTCAGTGAAACGCCGAGCGTATTCGCGATGTTCTGAGCCAGCAGCGGATTGGCGTTCCCCGCGAGGATCGCGAGATCACCTTGAGGTGCTTGAAACGGTGCGGGCCGCGGACCGGCCAACTCGGGCCGTAAGAAATTCATCAAACGAGTCTCCAGCAAGCAGCCGATCGGCAGGTGAGAAATCCAAGAGAGGCAAGGCGGGCAGAATAATAGCGGCCTAACCGGGCTGCTCAAAGGAAGCCGCTTCTCAGTTGGAAACGGGAGAGTTGGACTCCTGCGGTAGGGCTTCCCGTAGTTCGGCGCGGGTCTCTTGACCCCGCCGAAACGCCCGACCGCAGGTCTCCTCTGCGCTTCGACAATTATCACGATGTCGGAACTCCGACTCTGAATGCAATGTCCCACTCGATTCCGGGCGAGTCAAAAAACAGAGGACTCGACCATTCCATGGCCGAGTCCTCTGGGTTGCGTCGCCGTTTGCCAAGTCATTCGCCGCGGGTAAGCATCCCTGCCACCCGGCGACTACGCCCTGAAGGCGAATGACTCGCCGAAAGCCAAGCTGCCGCAAGACCCCCAGCATTTTCAAGGCATGGCATCCGTGCCAGCCTTGTCCGTCCGCGTAGCCCGGTAGCCAGCGGATTCTTCCTTGTCCGAACTCACTCACTTCCCTGTCACTATCCAGCCCGCGGAAAAATGGGCGCGAGGCAGGTCTCACCTCCTGCCAGTGGTTCTCATCCGTGATTCACCGGCAGGTTCCAAACCTGCCTCACGCCCATTTTTCTGCGGGCCATTGTTCAACCCTCAACTCAAACGAATCACCCACCCAACGCTCGCGCCGCCAACTCGTCAAAAGCAGGCGTGTGTTCGGTAATGAAGGCGTCCCACGCGTCCTTGTCCCACAACTCCGCGTGGTCCTGAACTCCCAACAAATAGGCGTCTCGCTTCAACCCTGCGTACTCGGTCAGTCGATCTGGAATCCGAATCCGGCCCTGAGCGTCCAGATCAACTCGCTCGGCGGCGGAATAAAACAGCCGCAGATACTTCTGATGATTTCCTTCGGTCTTCAACTTGGCGGCATATGCCTCGAACCCCGCCGGGGAGTAGATCACCAGCGACTTCTCCGTTCCCGGAGCCACCACCAGACTAGTGAGTTCCGCCTCACCGAAGTCGTCTCGCAAACGTTTGGGGACGGGAACACGCTTCTTGTCGTCGAGCGTTCTTGGGTATGTTCCCGTCAGTGCCATTTGCCACCATCTCTCCCCAATTTCCCCCACGGACGGCACAATTTACCAACCGTTTCCAATGAAGCAAGTGGCATTTTCAAGAGAACCTTGCGGCGACGAGAGACTTGGAGCGCAGTCCGTTGCCGGGTAAGAGATTGAAGAATTTGAGAAAATTCTTCCGACTAGCGGGCGGAGGCGGAGAATCAGCCTCGAACACCGAGTTGCTCGTAGCAAGCAGCGTACGCGCGAACAACAGTTTCTGTCGTATAGTCTGATTTGACAGTGTGTTGCGCAGAGAGTGCCATCCCGCGAGAGCGGTCGGGTGCGACCAGCAGCTCACAAATCGCAGCGGCCAATTCGACCGAAGTCCCTGCCGGGACAAGGAGTCCCGTCTCACCCGACAATATGAGTTCGGAAGAACCTTCCACGGCGGTGGCCACGACCGGCAGGCCGCACGCCATCGCTTCGAGCAGCGCGTTGGCCATCCCTTCCCAGCGAGACGGCAGGACAAACAGCGTTGCGGCGGCAAGCAAGTTTGGAACGTCCGATCTCAGGCCCGTGAAATGGGTTGTAGAGGCGAGTCCCAACTGCTCAGCTCGTTTTTCTAAGGCGACTCGGTCACGGCCATCGCCCACGATCAGGAACTGGCAGTTGGGATGAGTTCGCTTCACCAGCGAAGCGGCGTCGAGCAGCACGTCGATTCCCTTTTGCTTCTCCAATCGTCCGACCGTGATGCAAACGGGTGAACCCTTCGGCACGCCGAACTGCGTGAGATCGGTCGGGGACGCCGACGCGAACGTCTCGAAATCGACGCCGTTCGGAATGACGGACAACTTATGGAGGCGGAGTCTCGTTTCTGTGGCCGCGAAGTCCGCAACCCCTTGGCTCACGCAGACATTGTGATCGACGAGGCCATTCGTCCACCGATCGACTCGGCCATACCAGCGGCTCCGACGCTCGGCGACTCGAATTCCCGAGACGATGCGCGGGACTCTCGCCAGTCGTCCGGCCACTCTCCCGACGATGTTCGCGTGAAAGAGAAACGTTTGAAGCACTCTTGGCCGAAAGCGGCGCAGAGCCAGCGTCAGTCTCACCAACACGCGCGGAAGACTCATCGTCCCCGAGGCATCAAAGCACTCGACCGTCACGCCGCCCGCTTCGATCACGACGGCAAAGTGACCGCGTGGTCCGAGGCAATAGACGCGCGGCGACCAGTCGTCGCGATTCAAACCCAGCACGAGTTGGCTCAACGCCCGTTCGGCTCCCCCCCGATCGAGTTCGGTGATGCAGAATGCGATCGGAATTGGGGCCGACACCGCCATCATCTGGGTTTCCCTGTGAAGCGTGACCTTCTACCTTGTCGCTGCGCGTGACCGATCCGCCAACCCGCACTCTCACAGACGAGTCGCCCCGCACTCTCGCACACGAGCTACCCCGTGCTGAACCTCGACCAATTATCGGCCTACGACTATACGCTCCCCGAGTCTCTGATCGCGAAAGAGCCGTTGCCCGAGCGAGACGCCTCGCGCTTGATGGTTCTGAATCGCCAATCGCAGCGGATCGAGCATCGTTGGATTCGCGACCTGCCGAATCTGCTGGCCTCGGGAGATTGCCTCGTCTTCAACAACACGCGCGTCCTTCCCGCGCGGCTCCTCGGTCGGCGTGCGGCCACCGGCGGCAAGTGGGAAGGACTGTATTTGCGGAGCGACGCTGAGGGCCGATGGAAATTGATCTGCCAGACGCGCGGATACCTCCAGCCGGATGAGGCGGTTGTTGTGACCGGCCCCCACGGTGCCGAGTTGTCTCTCAAACTGATCGGCCGCGAGTCCGACGGCATCTTCGTTTTCCAACCATCGTTGCCCGGTACGGCGATCGAGTTGCTCGCCCGATTCGGCACGCTGCCCCTGCCGCCCTACTTCGACCGTCAGACGCCCGAGGCTAACGATTGGGAGCGGTATCAAACCGTCTACGCCAGCCAGCCCGGTTCGGTCGCCGCGCCGACGGCTGGTCTGCATTTCACGCCGTCACTACTAGATGCCTGTTCAGCACGAGGCATCAAACGCGCCGAAGTCACGTTGCATGTCGGCCTCGGTACGTTCCGGCCCGTCGCTGTGGAAAACCTAGCCGATCACCCAATGCACTCCGAATGGTGCGAACTACCGGCGGCAACGGCAGAGCAACTCGCGGCGACACGCGCTCAACACGGTCGCGTCGTGGCCGTCGGCACGACCAGTCTGCGCACGCTCGAATCGGCCATGCTGCGCGGTTTACCGCACGAAGCTCATCCTGACAGTGTTCGTCGTGACAACCGCCTTCACCCGTGGAGCGGTGAGACGCGACTGTTCATCCGACCGCCGCATCAGTTCCAAATCGTCGATGCCCTGTTGACGAATTTTCATCTGCCGAAGTCCACGCTGCTGATACTGGTCAGTGCCTTGGCAGGAGCCGACTTCATCCGTGAGGCCTATCGAGCCGCCATCGCCGAACAGTACCGCTTCTTCAGCTACGGCGACGCGATGTTGATCCTGTAAAAACGCGAGATGGGGCGAGCGCCCCCGTAGGATGGGCAAGAGTGCCCATCCTACATGGAGTGCGGTACGACAATCCCGGCCACTCGCCTCACTCACCGTGAGGCCAGCGTACTCATCCACTCGCGAAAGCCTTCCGTCGTCGATTGAGCCGCACGAGTACTCGGCAGGAACGCGAAACGCCCCCACTCGAAGTGATCGGTCAGATAGTCGCACCCGATTGGAATGACTTCGATCCCCTGTTCGCGAAACAGCCGCGTCGCACGAGCCAGATGCAACGAACTGGTCACCAGCAGCGCCTTCGTGATATGGTCGGCTTTGAGCAGTTCGACCGCCGCTTGAGCATTCTCCTGCGTGTTGCGACTCGTGGACTCGACGATCAAATCCTCTTTCGCGACGCCAAGCTGTTCGAGGACTCCCGCCATCACCTTCGACACATCTTCACCGCGCGTCCCATCGGGGTTGCCGCCGATCACGAAGACCAGACACGACGGTCCCGCGTGATACAGCTCTTCCGTTTTGTGGCAGCGCCACAGCGAGCCATCGGCCAGCCGCGTCGTCACGCCTTCGTGCGGCGACGGAACGATTCCGCCCCCGAGCACGATGATCGCCTGAACACCTTCGGGCCGATCAGTCACACGCCGCAACTGCCATTCGAGCGACCCGCACACGAAGTACGAGGTCGCCGGAAGACAATACACATACAGCATGAGATACAGTCCGGTGACGCAGGCCAACCACCAACCGCGATGCTCGCGTCGCCGCCATCTCACGACCAGCATCACGCCCAGCGCGAGCATCGTCAGCAAAAACGGATTGGCCAGCTTGATGAGGATCGAATACATCGGGGCCTATCTTTTCTTGGTGCGCTTCGCCGTGACTTCAAACCGTTGAGAGATCACATGCGGCCGGCCATCAGCCCCCGGAGATTCGACCACCGCATCGGTACTCGTGACCGAGAAGACCTCCCAGCCACCCGTCCCGAGTTCGATCAATTTGGTCTGAATCGAAGCGGCCTCAACAGTCTGTGAGTTGTATTCCAACTCCACACGGGCGGCGGCTGGCCCACTCAATTGTGCAGAGGCCGGACGAACCAAATCCTCTGGCTGAACCAACCACATCAACAACGCACCAGCCATCAACCACAATGCTCCCGTTTTGAAATCAGCTTTCATCAAGTTCCCTTTCGTTTTGATGTCCTCGATCGTTTTGACGCAATCATGACGTTTCCGATAAAAGTCACGTGGGGCAGATTTGTAATCTGCCCGTTTCGTGGGTTTTACTTGGATTCGGGCAGATTACAAATCTGCCCCACGTTGAGCATGGGCTTTTGTCGGAAGCGTCACTCAAACCGGCAAGCTGCCGAAGATGACCGACACAGTCTACGAAACTGGTCAGGTCGCGAATGAGCTACTCGCGCCCGTTCAAACAGACCTGCCTCGAGAACCGGAACCACGTCTGCAACCGCACGTGCATCAGCCCTAACCGAACGTGATGAAAATCGTGATACAGATGCACCCTATTGAACTGAAGAAGGTCCAAGTTCTGAACAACCCCAGCCCGACACGGCGAGCAATGCTTTTCCAAAACTCTTCCCCAATTCGGTTGCGGCAAAGCCGCGTCAATTCACCGCGTTAGCCACGCCCCTACGCGTTGGTCGGAGAAACAGGCTCGAACGTCACTCACGCGAGGGGCGTGGCTAACGCGGTGAAACGACTGGTTTTGGACCGCGCGAGGTATAAATTCGCGAGCAACGCAAGTTCGGCTTCGTCGCCGAAGTCGATGTCGGGTAGGTTTTACCGGCCAGCACGTATGCGTGATCCAGTAGCTTGCTCGGTGAGCATGTGAAGCTGGACCGATTATGTCGCTTGGCCTCGACCAAGGCGACGGGTTCTGTCGATCACAGTGGCGTTGAAGTCATTATGAGATGATCTGGCGCGAACCGGCAGTAGGTTGCCTGGGATGAATGCCACGAGCGACCCGCCTTCCCAATGGCGATTTCGCGGTGATTCGCGCAGGGAGGCGCGGAGTGATGTTCTTCTGTCATTGCAGCATGATTCGAGTGGCACGCGTGGCAACACCTTGGATCACAACGTGTTTGTCGTCGCTGTTCTGGTCTGTTCCGTCGCTGTCGGTGAGGACATTGAATCTCGACGGACAGCGTTTGGTGAACGGCTCGTCGGCAGTCACGATGGCATTGACCAGGACGACTCATCGGCGGAAGTTGCCGCATCGCAGGATGCCGCTCGATTCGAGTTCAGAATTGTCGATGCTCCGTCGCCGCCTCAATGAGCTAGAACGAGCAGAACAAAAGCGAACGGCTCGCGAGGCGAAGAAGGTGGCTGATGATCTGGCCAAGAAGGAAGAAGACGCTCGCAAGATCGACGATTGATTGGACATGTCTACCGACAAGTAGACCGTCAAAATGGGTGGGCACGCCCAGATGGACTACGTCAACTGGCTCAATCCCGACCACGCGATCACGGGTCCGGCGGCCACGCCGGGGACTAAAGATTACTTCGAGTTCCGTCGTCTCCGCCTGACTGCGGAGGGGACGGGCTACGGCGTCTATGACTTTCGATTGCAGATGACGTTGGAGCCCGAAACGGTGGGGGGAAAGTCCTCCCGGAACGGTTACGTCTCCCGATGTGAAGGACGCCTACTTCTCGATCAATGAGTTACCGTGGCTGGGTCAGATGCGGATCGGAAATTTCTTCGTCCCGTTCGGTCTCGAACAAGTGACCAATGAAACCAACAACATCTTTATGGAACGCTCGATACCCACGCAGTGAGTCTTCACTGCGGATCGCGAAGTAGGCGTCGCCTTTTACAACTGTTCCACCGATCAACGCCTCACTTGGACCACGGGAGCCTTCTTCGACAGTATCAGCGAGGGCCTCAAGGAACGAATTGACGATCGACAGGGATATCGGCTAAGCGGTCGCACGACTTGGCTTCCGTATTACGATGAGCCTTCTAATGGTCGTTATCTGGTCCACACGGGAGCGGGCATTCTTCACACGGACGATCAAGATGACCGCGTTCGTTTTCGTGCCCCGCCACAGGTTCACGAAGACCTGCGTCTGGTCGATAGCGGTGGGCTCAACGCCAGTTCGTATACGACCGGGAATTTCGAAATGGCCGTCGTCTGGGGACCGTTCTCGTTTCAGTCAGAAGCTTATCTCTCGAACGTCAACATTCTGGCGGGTGACGCGAAACAAGTCCGCGGTGCGTATGCGCATGTCAGCTACTTCTTCACCGGAGAGAACCGCCTGTTCGAGCGGTTCGGTCAACATGGTGCTCAGTTCGGAAGGAACGTGTCGTACACGAACGTGTTTGCGACCCCGGGTGGACATGGCCTCGGCGCATTGGAGGCTAAGGCTCGCTGGTCCAACCTGAACCTCAGCGGCGGCGGCCACGGCGAGTACAACGATCTGACGGTCGGCTGCAATTGGTATTGGTCGGATCGCGTGCGGGTGATGCTCGATTGGATTCATCCGGTGACGAGTGGCCAGACGACATTCGGCAGCATGAACTCCGACTTGTTGGCCACGCGCTTCGACTTCAATTGGTAGTGAGAGAAAGGACACCGTGAAAACTCATTTGACTCGCCGCAACGCGACACTCAATAGAGCGCAGCCGCTCGCGATCACGTTGTTGCTCACGACTCCACAAGGCTTCGCCTACGAGCGTTGTTGCGTGAACTGCGGTTGCCACGACGCTCCCATCCGGAAGACGTGTCGGCTGGTCTGCGAACAGAAGAAAGTCACGGTCACGTGCTGGAGCTGCAAAGAGGAAGACTTTTGTGTTCCCGGCCCGAGCCGCCCCGGCTGCGAGCACGTAGAGTCGGTCTGCAATGAGCCCAGTGATTCCAAGGCACCTTGTACTCAGCCGAAGAAGATCAGTTGGAGCCAGTGGTGCGCGAGTGACTGCGCCCACGTTAACACCAAGCAAATCCTCACGGAGAAGACGCTCACAAAGACCATGCCGAACTACACATGGCTCTTGGAAAGATTGTGCGACCAGTGCCAAGCGGACTGCGCTCCAATGAACGTCCCCACCGGAACAATCATCCCGCAGACGCGAATCAGTTGCCACTAGCAACTGGAACCCGATGAACGCGGTAAAACCTACTTTCAACCTCGCATCAACAGGCATCGAGTCGGACGATCGGCCATAAACCCGCTACGAATCGGCGCATCAACTACTGTCGAGTTCTGAACAACCGGGTAATATAAGCCCAGGTCGTCTGACGAAAATCGCAGCCTCACGGCACTCGCCTCAAATCGTTCATCCGATTGATGCCACCAATTATCAATGCGCGAGTCCAAGATATCGGACAAACTCAGACGCGCGGCGATGTGTCGCTAAGCTCCAAAATGGCCAACCTAGACGCGTCACCGATTCGGTGCGACGGAAGACGCACGACTCTGGTATAGCCACCGCTTCTACCCGAGAATCGAGGGGCCAAATCTTGAAAAAGAACCCTAACAGCTGCATCACTGCGAAGCACAGCGAATGCCCTACGGCGCAAATAAACCGCAGGAGAAACCTTATTCACCCAAGCCACCCACTCAGGAGAGTTGCGCCATGACTGCCACTCTGGCGTATAACGCCCAGGTGTAGCTGGGACCGAGGCCATTACGACAGCAGCTCGTTTTGCAAGCGTGATCAAGCGATCAACAAACGACCGCGCCGCCTTCGCCTTCGCAATTGTGGTAACTATGCGACAGCCCGTCAATTCATTCGAATTCGACGAACACTCGCGAAGCAAACCCAACACAATGTTTCTAAACATCGCCTTTCGGTGCGAAGCGTTCCTGTTTAGCTTTTTACCCTTGACGCGATGCCTCATTTGAAAAAAACTCCAGAGTCAATATTATTCAATCATTCTACACTCGCTTCGGACCAGCCTGAGGCAACCGCATACCGAGACGTAGACCTAATCCGTTCAACCGCTCAGTAACTTCCACCAACGTCGTCTCACCAAAATTCCTGACCTGCAACAACTGATCCTCAGTGCGGGACACCAAATCCCGAACACTGTTAATTCCTTCAGACTCCAAACAATTTGTCGCCCGTACGGACAGATTCAACTCCGCTAAGCTCTGCGAGAGCTTCTGTTCAAGCTCCAAATCAACAGGAGAATACCCGGTTGCATCAACCATATTCCTGAGGCCACCATCTGGCGATACGACAGTCCCAGATTCACGATAGTAAATGAAAGGGTTAAGATGCTTCCTAAGAATTTTAGCGGACTCAACTAAAGCACTCTCAGGACCAATAGTGCCATCAGTCCAAATCTCCAACACAAGCCTATCGAAATTAGTCCTCTGACCAACTCGAGTCTCTTCAACCTTATATCTAACACGAAGAACTGGAGAATACACGGCATCTAGCGGAATCACCCCGACCTCTTGCTCAGAACCCATACGCTCACTGGCCGGCGAATAACCCCTGCCGCTCTCGACATGCATCTCAATCTGAAATGGTACATCGTCCGTAACTGTCGCAATAACCAGATCCTTGTTAACCACATCTACAAGCTCATCAGGGATGATATCCTTAGCGGTTACGACACCCCGCTCATTCCTTGAGATGCGTAGCACACGCGGCGAAGCTGTGCGACTTCGAACAACAAGCGACTTCACATTAAGGCATATCTCAGTAACATCCTCAACCACACCCGGAAGTGAAGTAAATTCATGTTGCGCGCCATGAAGCCTCAACCGAGTTACTGCACTGCCCTCCAAACTAGAAAGCAGTATCCGACGCAAAGAATTCCCAACAGTAGACCCAAATCCGTACTCAAACGGTTCAACCACAAACTTCCCATAAACACCACCGGACGATTCTTCAAGAATCACGCGACTAGGCAATTCTAACCCACGCCATCGAATACGCATCTAACTGCCGCCACAAAAAGGACAATTTCAAACACGACGACGCTTGCGAGGGCGGCATCCATTGTGAGGTAATGGAGTGACATCCTCAATAACACGGACTTGAACACCAGAGGACTGCAAACCGGTGATTGCACTTTCACGGCCAGAACCAGGCCCCTTAACGCGTACTTCTAGCTCGCGAAGTCCAAACTTCGATGCCCTCTCAGAGCAAGTCTCAGCTGCCCGCTGTGCCGCGAAAGGAGTACTCTTGCGACTGCCCTTAAAACCTACGGTACCAGCAGTTGCCCAACACAGAACATCACCTGACGGATCCGTAATGGTGACAATTGTATTGTTGAAACTCGCCCTAATATGAGCAATTCCGCGCGGAACATTCCGACGCAATTTTCGCTTTTTAACTTTTGCCACACTAACCTCCAAGCATTACCGTAATCAGTGCTTCATATCCTTAACGCCCTTTTTGCCAGCAACCGTCTTCTTAATCCCCTTGCGCGTCCTAGCATTTGTACGAGTCCGTTGCCCCCTCACAGGTAGGCCACGGCGATGACGGCTACCCCGATACGACTGTATATCCTTGAGTCTTAGAATACACTGTTGAACAGACCTCCGCAGCTGACCTTCCACGAGGAAATCTTTGTCAAGCAGTGCCGCAATCTTGGACAATTGCTCCTCTGACAATGACCTCGCGGGCGAATGTGCATTTATTCCCAGACGAAAACAAAGATCAAACCCGCGAAACTCGCCAACACCATACAAATACTGTAAAGCAACGTAAACAGGCTTGTCGTTCGGAATGTCTACGCCCAACAATCGCGGCATTCAATTTCTCCTCGAGCAGATAATTATCAACCCTGCCGCTGCTTATGGCGAGCACTCAAAGCACAAATCACAAACAATCTTCCGCGCCTGCGAACGATCTTACACCCTTCGCAGATTCTACGGATACTCGAACGCACTTTCACGATAGGACTCCAAAGAATCTAAAAATCACGCTCAGCTGAGCCAAGCAACGCAGAATGGCCTGCGGCCACACCATAGCCATCGATCTTCTGAACCAAATCAATAACGACAGACACACAGATCAAAAGACTAGTGCCGCCGAAAAAGCTTGCAACCAAATAGTCAACGCCAAGAAAATTCATGACCAACACAGGAACAATCGCTACCGTAGCTAAAAACGAAGCTCCAATGAAATTAAGTCTAGCAATCACCTGCTCAAGATACGACGCAGTCCTCGCACCCGGTCGATACCCAGGAACAAAACTCCCATGCTCTCTAAGATTATTCGCGACATCGACTGGGTTGAAACTAATAGCTGACCAAAAAAAACAGAAGAAAAAAATCAATGCCACAAAAAAAACATTATACACCGGACCACTTGTATCGGACATAACACCGTCGAGCACGGAAAACGCGACTTGAATACGAGGAAATCCTGAAGAAGATGCGACCGCCTGCTTCAACAACATCAACGGAAACACCATCAAACTGGACGCGAAAATAACTGGCATAACACCCGATTGATTAATCTTCAACGGCAAAAACTGCATTTGTGAAACAGAATGCCTCGACGCAGCGTGCCGAGCACTGTGAATCTGAATTCTACGTTGAGCCTGTGTGACGAACACCACACCGGCAACGACAGTCACAAAAACCCCGAAAAGAACCAAAATTCGATCCACGCCGCTTTGTGATCCGACCATCACGCCATTCGCAATTGCTGGGCGAACTATCGACAAAAACAGCTCAGGCACACGCGACAATATACCTGACATAATCAACAGGCTTATTCCATTACCCAAGCCAAACTCATCAATCTGCTCGCCAATCCACATCAACAAAACGCTCCCCACAGTCATAGTGACGGCAGATACGAATTGGAAATAAAAACCACGAAACTCAGGAAGTACAAAGCTACTATCACCACCCACAGCAAACATGCGAATCCACAAAAAACTTTGCACCAAACAAATCACAACCGTAGCGTACCTCGTGTACTCGTTTATCTTCCTACGCCCAGCATCGCCATCCTTCTGGAGGGCTTCAAGCGGAGGATACACCGTCCCGAGCAACTGAAAAATAATTGACGCCGAAATGTACGGCATTATTCCTAGGCCGAATATCGTCATCATCCCAACATTTGACGCAGAAAGCATAGACAAGAGAGCAATCGCGCCATCAACACCGCCCTGCGCACCTTTATTCGCCAAACTTTCAGCTAAGACTTTCTGATCAACAACGCACAGAACAATATTGAAACCGAGTCGGTAAACAGCTAGCAAAACAACCGTAAGCAACAGTTTTGATCTGATCTCGCGCACAGAAAGAATAGCAAACACCTTTGAATACAAATTGCTCTCCATCGCTTAAAATTAAAAACTCTCAATTGACCGAGCCGCCCGCAGCAACTATCGAAGAGAGTACGCTCTTACTAACTTCACAATCAACCACCCTCATCAAAGGCGCAATAACTCCGCCGCCAGCGACAATCTTAACTCCCCCAGTCCTAGTAGCCAAAGACATCTGCACCAGCAAAGCACGATCTACAACCGCCCCAGGCCGTACACATAACACTAAGTCAGCGAAATTCACAACCGACAACAATGGAGACCGAGAGCCTTGACCCCGCTTCGCAACGCGCCGAAAAATAGGGGTTTGGCCACCTTCAAAAGCAACGCGACGAGAATTTCCAGACCTCGAACCGGCCCCCTTATGACCCCTACCGCTAGTTTTTCCATGGCCCGAGCCAATTCCTCGACCAACACGCTTCCTCTTAACCTTGCAAGGCCCTGCTGCCATCAATTCATGCAACCGCATAATTACCGCCTTCCACGCAACGCGACAATCTCAGAACGGGATCGCAAACTCTTCAGTGCAACGAAAGCCGCCTTGACGACGTTCAGAGGATTACTAGATCCACGGCATTTAGTCAGCAAATCGCGAATGCCAAGCCCCTCGGCAACAGCCCTCACGCATGCGCCCGCGATCACACCAGTCCCTGCATTCGCAGGCATAAGAAAGACGGTCGATGAACCAAATTTGCCCAATACCGAATGCGGAATAGTGCCAGACACCACAGGGACCGAAATTAGCCTTCTAGATCCGTCCTTAACAGCTTTCTCCACTGCGATTGGAACCTCGCTACCCTTCCCGTAACCGTATCCGGCATTACCTGCACTGTCTCCCACCACGACCAACGCAGTGAAACTAAACCTGCGGCCACCCTTAACAACGCAAGCACATCGCCTGATCTGAACAACCCGCTCTTGGAGAGTCCCGGTAGCTAACATACCAATTCCTTACTGAAAATCCAAGTGAATGACATAAATCAAAACACCAAACCGGCAGAGCGAGCTGCGTCAGCAAAAGCGGCAACACGTCCATGATACCGGCGAGAGCCACGGTCGAGCGACACGGTACGAATGCCAGCGGCAAGGACACGCTCAGCAATCAACTCGGCAACGAGCTTGGCACCTTCAAGATTAGGCCTAACATTGCGATCCTTCAGCAATTTCTCGCATGTGCTAGCAGCAGCCAAAGTTAAGGACATTGTGTCATCAATAAGCTGCGCGTAAATATGCTTAGAAGACACGTGCAACGACAACCGCATGCGACAAGGGTTCAGCTTAGCCCTAGCGCGATGAGCTCGTCTAACCCGTCTATTCGCTATCAATTTTTGACTTTTCATTGCAATCCCCTTAGCTACCGAATGCCTTCCCAGACTTCCTCTTAACGTACTCGTTGAAATACCGAATGCCTTTACCTTTATATGGCTCAGGCGGGCGCACCGAACGGATATCTGCCGCCAATTGACCAACCAACTGCTTGTCCGGACCTGACAGATTCACATGTGTCGTGTCCGGCACACTACACAGCACTCCCTCGGGAATATTTATTGTAACAACATCAGCATAACCAACACTCAACGAAAGAACACGACCAGCAAGGCTGGCCTGATATCCAACACCAATTATCTCCAGACGTTTCTCCCATGGAGCTATCAAGCCCCGCACGTTGTTAAACAACAACGATCTGATCAAGCCATGCTGTGCCCTCGACGCAGCATCATCAGCTCCGCGAGATACAGTTACCGACTTTCCGTCCACCGAAAAAACGATACCGAACCGCATCGGCATGGGACAGATGAGCCGAACGTTACTTGCGGAGGCGTAAACTGTGCAACCATCTACACTGACATTTACACCCGCTGGGATAATAATTGGCGCACTACCAACTCGCGACATTGTTTAAACCAATACTGTAGTTCAGAATACGTTACAAATGACCTCGCCGCCAACACACATGGCACGGGCCTCCTTATCAGTCAAAACGCCCTTACTCGTGGACAGCAACGAAACACCCAGTCCTTGCACCACAATTTGAAACTGTTTCAAGCCGCGATACACACGACTTCCGGGTTTGCTGACTGACACTATCCTGCTAATAGCGCTCACTCCTGCCTCATCGTACTTCAACGCCACCCGAATCCGCGGAAACCCATCGCGATCTATAATATCAAAATCCCAAATAAATCCAGACCGTTTCAATGCAGCGACTATAGAAATCCTCATCTTCGCAGACGCAAACTCTGCAAAAGGAGCCGACATACGCGCAGAATTTCTAATAGTTGTCAACGTATCAGCAACAGGATCGCTCATTACAACTCCATAGCACGAACTACCAACTCGCCTTACGAACACCAGGAATTAAGCCCGATAGACTTAGTTCACGAAAACAAATTCGACAAGCACCAAATCGCCGATAGACAGCGCGCGATCGTCCACACATCTGACACCGATGCTCCACGCGCGAACTAAACTTCGGAGTTCGACCAGCCTTAATAACATGTGCCTTAGTAGCCATATTTTTCCCACGCAGCCCAGTTGAAAAAATGTATCACTCTGGTCGCTCAAACGGAAAGCCAAGCCGCGAGAGCAACAACCTAGCAGCATCGTCATTACCCGACGATGTAACAACGGTAACATTCATCCCCTGAGCGAACGTCACTGTCTCTGGATCAATCTCAGGAAATACCGATTGCTCTGTAACTCCGAAGCTATAGTTACCGCGGCCATCAAACGCCGTCGAACGCAACCCACGGAAATCCCGCACACGCGGTAACACTAAAAAAATCATGCGAGTCAGAAACGCATACATGCGCCCCCGACGAAGCGTAACACAGCAGCCAACATCAGTGCCTTCACGTAACCGAAAACCACTCACAGAGTTCTTAGCACGAGTGACAACAGCCTTCTGACCTGCAATACGCGATAGCTGCGACACAGCCTCATCGATCTTCTTTCTGTCACCTAAGCATGCGCCCAACCCCATGCTTATCACAACCTTCATTATCCTCGGGGCAGAATGCGCATTAACAACGCCTAACTCAGACATAACACCTGATATCTCGGTACGATACTTCTCCAGAACACCAGCCATGATCGCCATAACGCACCAATATATAAAAGTATCAAACAACTTCGGTAGCCAGACTAATGATCTTCATAAACCGTTTCTGACGCAACTCACGAGGAACAGCGCCAAAAATACGTGTACCCTTCGGGGTAAAATCCGCATCGATCAGGACAATCGCGTTACTATCGAATCTCACATGACTTCCATCCGAACGTCGCATAGGCTGACGGGTACGCACAACCACGCCGCGTACAACCGCCTTACGCTTAACCGCAGCGGCAGGCAACGACCGCTGTACGGACACAACTACGATGTCACCAACACGAGCATATCTCCTCGAAGTACCTCCGAGTACCTTGATACACCTAGCTGTTTTAGCACCTGAATTGTCAGCAATGTCAACAACGCTTTGCATTTGTAACATAAAAATCCCACGGGAAAAAAGCTAAAAGCACACAATTATGCAAAATAAATTTCCCAGAGCGAAATCCACACATCTCACGCAATCTCAGTTACCTATAACAGAAACAACCGACCACCGCTTAGTGCGCGACATCGGCCTACATTCTACTATCTCGACAAAATCACCGATCTTACTTCCAAACGAACAATCATGCGCATAACACACTACCGTGCGACGCAACGTCTTCCCATACTGAGCGTGTCGGAAAACCCTCTCAACATCAACCCTCACAGTGTACTTGCAGCTATCAGCAATCACCATGCCCCTATGTCGGCGCTTCATGTCCACTCCAGAAAAAACACTGACAGATCTATCCTGAAAAAACATTTCCAGTCAACAGCCTTGCAACTCGCCTACGCAGATCGGCTCGCGACTGTGACGAATGCGATGCAGAAGTCCTGATCTCTAGCAACTGCAGCCTGAGAGAAACCAACTCAGCCTTAACGCTGTCCTTGGCGACTGGAACAGCACTCAATCTATCTACCATCACGCATCTCTCCTCGAAACAAGCCTCACCCGCACTGGCAGCTTATACGCTACTCGGCCAAAACAGTCCCGCGCAGCATCTTCGGTGACACCAGACAGCTCAAACAAAACTGTACCGGGTCGAATTACTGCAACCCAATAATCTGGCTCACCCTTTCCGGCACCCATCCTTGTCTCTAACGGTCGCGCCGTCATCGGCTTATTCGGGAAAATCCGAATATAAAGCTTCCCTTCGCCACGAACATACTGAGTAGCAGCAACCCTGCACGCTTCAATCGTATTCCCTCTGACCCTTCCAGCACCCAGAGCCTGAAGTCCCCAGTCACCAAAAACAACTGTCGCTCCCCTGCTGGCATTACCTTTTACTCGTCCTCTTTGTTCTTTTCGGTGCTTGACTCGCCTGGGCATCAGGGCCATTGTTAATCTCCAAACTAGAAAACTCTCCGCGATTAATCCAAACCTTCACGCCAATGACACCCATTGTCGTCTTAGCCATCGCAAAACCATAATCGATATCCCGTCGAAGCGTAGACAGCGGAATAGACCCCTGACTAGCCTTCTCAGTACGAGACATCTCAGCACCACCGAGCCTCCCCGACAGCTCAACCTTCACGCCATCGACACCAGAATCCATCACTTGGTCCAAACAACGCTTAATAACTCTGCGAAAACTGCCGCGTCGTACCAATTGCTGAGCGATGTCCTCAGCAGCCAAGACCGCAGAATGCAATGGCTCGGATAGTTCGACAACCTTTATATCGGTCCTACGGCCCGTAAGATCCTCCAACTCAACCTTGAGCCTTTCCACTTCTTGACCCTTACGACCAATTATAATGCCAGGCCTACAGGTATTAAGGGAAACAACAACCTGATCCCTAGTTCGCTCTATGCCAACATGCGATATCGATGCAAACTCAAATCGTTTCTTAAGAAATGTACGTATACGAAAATCCTCCAACAGGAGCGAGCGAAACTCAGACCGCGGCGCAAACCACCGGCTGCGCCAGTCTTCCGTGATTCCGACTCTAAATCCTGTAGGATGAACTTTTTGACCCATTATTTCGCCTCAAAAATTTCGACGTACACAAATCGCAAATCCAGCGTCTAGTCCGAACCGGCAGACTCAAGCGCAATCGTAATGTGCGACATACGCTTTCTAATCTCAAACCCGATTCCACGTGCATGAGGCTGCATTCTCTTCAAAGTTGGACCTGAGTCAACATTCGCGACAACGATGGTCAACTCACCCGAAGACCTCACGCCTTGCTCATCGGCGTTTGCCCTAGCACTCCGAATAACATCTTCAAGCAGCCTCGCGCCACGGTGTGGAAGACATCGCAATATTGAAAAACTATCCGAAACCGTCCTGCCCCTTACCACATCGGCAATCCGCCTGATCTTAGTAGGAGACATACGCACAAATTTTAGAACAGAAAGCACCCTCATAACTTAAGACCCCGAAATCACTTACCACCCTTGTTGCCGTGACCACGAAACGTCCGCGTCGGCGAAAACTCACCTAACTTATGCCCAACCATCTCTTCAGAAACATACACGGAAATATGAACTTTCCCGTTATGCACCAAAAAAGTATGGCCAATAAACTCAGGAGCTATCGTCGATCGACGAGCCCAAGTCTTTATAGAATCCTTACGCTTAGCCTCACGCAGTACCGACAATTTCCGAAGAAGCGTCGCGTCAACGTACGGACCTTTTTTCAGAGACCTAGCCAATTACACATCTCCAAATACAAACTAAAGCTTCAATTGCCCATAACGCACTGACCGCCGACGCCTAACAATCGAATTTCTTGTTGGACGGCGTGGATTCCTTGTCTTACCACCCTTAGAAAGTTTACCCGTAGGGCTCACGGGATGACGGCCACCGGACCGACGACCCTCTCCACCACCCATTGGATGTGCTACAGGATTCATAGCTGAACCGCGAACGTAAGGCCTAACGCCCATCCACCTGATCCGACCCGCCTTGCCGTAAACAATCGCCGAGTGTTCCGAAAAACCGACAGCGCCAATTGTAGCTCTGCACGCACTGGGCAGCCTGCGAACTTCACCCGATGGCAAAGTGACTTGAGCCCAAGCACCCTCAGTGGCATTCATCACAGCGTAAACACCAGCACTTCTACACAGCTGACCACCTCGCCCAGGCTGCATTTCAACATTGTGAATCATTGATCCGATCGGTATCTGCGACAATGACAAACAGTTACCAACCTTAGGTTCAGCCTCAACACTGCTATCAACAACCGACCCAGCGAGGATGCCATCAGGTGCTAATATGTACGACAACAGGCCAGATTGATTCCGAATCAGCGCAATACGAGACGTCCTATTCGGATCGTACTCGACATGCGTAACGACCGCAGACCCACCGGAACTTGGCCGAGAAAAATCGATGATCCGATACATACGACGCGCACCACCACCCATGTGTCGGCACGTAATCTTACCCTGAACATTCCTGCCTCCGGTTTTACGTATACGACGAACGAGTGATGACTCCGGCCGCTTCTTACGATCCGTAATCTCGCTAAAGTCCGGTACCGAAGCATTTCTACGACCAGCGCTAGTTGGCTTGTATTTTCGCAAACCCATAACGAATTACCTCACACAAACCAAAACTAATAAAAAGTCAAACGATCATCGTGATGAAGCTGGACGATCGCAATCTTTCGATCCGGAGTACGCCCAACGCTGGCACCTCGCCTACGCAAACGGCCCACCCGCGTCTGCGTACGCACAGACAACACCCTCACCGACCAAGCTGACTCGACCGAACGTCGAATCTGAACCTTATTTGAATTAATCGCCACTTCAAACACGACGCAATTCATCTTTTCAGAAAGAAAGGCCGTCTTTTCAGTAACGCGAGAACCCAATATTACATGATGAGCAGATTCATCACCATTATAATGCCCGCCGACATTTTTATTTATACTCACGCGCCAACCTTAACACAGCTAGAGAATCGTTCACACAACAACTGTAGCGATGACTTCGTTGCGACCATAAACGACGCACGCACAACATCGTCAGCATTTAAATCGCTTGCCACAACAACGGTGACTGCAGGAAGATTTCGGCAAGACTTCCAAACAATGCTATCATGCTTTGAAACAACTATCAAACAGGACGAAGAACCAACGCCAAGAGCATCCAACATATCCGCAACAGAACGAGTGCGCGGCACATTATAATGAAGCTCATCCAAAACAACCAAACGACCGCCGTTAATTTTAAGAAGAACAGCCATCGCAGCAGCCCGCCGTAGCGACTTCCTAGGCATAGAAATTCGCCAGTCAGCAGGCCTCTTCGCGAAACAATGACCGCCGCCACGACGAATAGGCGTCCGCTTATTACCGGCACGCGCGTTACCAGTACCTTTTTGCTTATAAAGTTTTCTTGAGCTACCAGAAACCTCAGCACGAGACTTACTTTTAGACGTTCCAACGCGCCGGTTAGCACTGTACATCACCAGCGCGGAACGCAGCAACACTGAATTAACACCCACGGCGATACGGGTTTCATCCACGACATGCGTCGCGCCGGTTGACACACCCGACTGACTGTGAATCTGAAGAGAAGCCATCGCGTACCACCCAGAAAATCAAGACAACAAGCTAAATGCACTCACGAACAACAACGTGACCGCCATTAAATCCGGGCACAGCACCAAGCACCACAAGCAAGCCATGCGTATCATCAGCAGCAAACAACGACAGCGACTTAACAGTCACCCGTACACCACCAAAACGTCCGGGCATCTTAGCGCCCTTAAACACTCGACCCGGGTCCGTACTCTGACCAGTTGAGCCACCCGATCGATGCACCTTCTTCACACCATGACTAGCACAAAGCCCACTAAAGTTATGCCTCTTCATCACGCCAGCAAAACCACGACCCTTCGAAACCCCGATAACATCGACCTTAGAAACGCCACTAAACAACGACGCCTTAACACGCTGATCAACAGCACACTCAAAGCCCGGTCGAACTTCGCGAACACACCGAAGCGCCCCATCAGCGGCATAGTACCCCAACTGAACCGCAACGTACCCATCGCGAGCCGCATCACGAACAGCCAAGACACCACACTCACCAACACGAACAACAGTAGCCGCCGCCATCGAACCCGAAGAGAGACAAACCTGCGTCATCCCCATCTTTACGCCAAGAAGTGACTTCACGAAACACCCTCCCAACCAGCCCGCCAAAAAATCAACCAGCCGAAGCACGAATCTTCACATCAACACCAGCAGGCAACGACAACTTGTTAAGAGCATCAATGGTCTTTCCATTGGGCTGCAAAATATCAACTAGCCGCTTGTGAGTCCGAATCTCGAACTGCTCTCGCGACTTCTTATCAATATGCGGACTCCTCAGCACCGTATAACGCTCAATCCGAGTCGGAAGCGGAATCGGCCCGTGAACCTCAACGCCCGTTTTCTTGGCAGTATCAACAATTTCAGCAGCAGACTGATCGAGGACCGCATGGTCATACGATTCCATCCGAATTCTGATTCGATCTTTTCGCTGTCCTGACACGATTCACCTCTGTCACGAAATCTGCCCGTTGCCTACCAAACTCCGTCCGGATCGGCATGGTATTGTTGGCACATTGCATTGTCAACGTAACGGAGTCAGATTCTCTCAACCGCGCCAATCGGAGCTTTGAAGCGATGGATACTCCGGAAGGCAGGTGGCGCATCTCTCTTCAATAATAACACTTAGGAGTTTCATTGGCTTTACGGGAATCCATTGGGAGAGTTATTGCTGTCCATCTTATCTGGAGCGTTGTTGGTGCAGAGGGTCAAGGTCGGGAGGACAGGCAAGTGCGAGCCGTACTGTGCGATTTAAGAATGATCTCAAAATGATTTTGGCCGAAAATCGACGCCGCGTTAGGAGTCTCTTGAGCCACGATGGCCGAGGAGAGCACGGATGACGAAGACATTGAGGAAGTAGAAGTCGGGTGTCTTGCCCGTGATTTGCGCGATCACGGACGAGGTGTGGCAGATCATCGAGCCGGTGTTGTTGGATGTCGCTCCGCTGCGTGCGACGGGGCGACCGCGCGGTGACTGGCGAACGATTTGGACGGAATCGAAATTTCGGCTGCGGTCGGGGTGTCAGTGGAACAGACTGCCGTCGGGATTCGGTGATGACAGCACGGTGCATCGCCGGTTTCAACGTTGGATAAAGCAAGGCGCGATTGAACATCTGCAGGGGGTGATGACCCCACGGTGCGAGGACATGAGAGCCGTATTTTGAAAGTTGCAGGCTGCGGATGGTGCGCATGGCAAAGCGCGCATCGGGGGGATGTGGGGCCGAACCCGACAGATCGCGGCAAGCCGGGGACGAAACGGATCGTGTTGGCGGACGAGCAAGGTGGACCGCTCGCCGCCGTGATTGCCGGAGCCAAAGTGGATGACACGAAACTTTTGGACGCGACTTTGGCTGCGGTTGTCATCGACCGATCGGCTGCTACGGATCAAGAACAACAACACTGCTTGGACAAGGGCCACGACAACTTGACGGGCCACGCGGCAGTCGCAAAAAAAGACTACGTTTCTCACATTCGTTGTATCGGCAAAGACGCCACCGCTCGAAAACACAAGAAAAGCAAACCGCACCGCTGGGTGGTGGAACGCACGCTCGGCTGTCGAACTGCCTCGCCCTGCTAGTCCGCTACGAAAAGAACTGGTTCAATCGTCGCGGACTCATTCAACTCGCCTGTGCCCAACTGCGGTATCGGCGCGCTCACAGACTCGGATAGGTAGTGATTTTTTCAAATTGACCATTTTTTGAGACGATGTTTTGGTCAGACCGACTGCCAATCGTTGATCCTGCGCGATTCTACGAAATCGTTTTTTCCAAATTCGACCTTGCCGCATCGAACGTCAATAAAATCACAAACTCGAAGCGACTTTCTTTTCCTCGCGGCGAAGCACGGACGAAAGGGCTGCGCCCAAAATTCCAAAGCTGTGTCGAGCCACAGCACTCCCAAAGTGGGCGGCACCGCAGCCAGCCAAAGCGGGACTCAACAACAGCCAGTTTCCACGACAAAGGTTTCGATGAGCTCCAGCGTCGAGTGGCACGCCCTGGGGCTTTGAAGGGCGTGAAGCGATTGGAGAAACGCGGCACGCGGACCAAAGTCCACCGCAGGAAGAACCGGATGTGAGTGCGTCAAAAAAGTCGGTGGAATGTGACTGGCTCTGGGGTCGGGCGTTGATAAGTTGATGACCAAGAAACAGAGAAGCCCGGCATCCCAAGGGATGCCGGGCTTCGGTTGGACATAAAATCGGTCACAACGGGATCATAGTTCTGACCGTCTATTCCGCGTGGTGAGTGCAGGTGATGACAACCCAGGCAACTTCGTAAGGTCCGAGCCACAGCCACCATGGCTTGGCGGGGCAGTACATTCCTTGCTTCTCAAGGTATGTCCGAACCACGTCAGCGGCTGCGCCACCGATCGCCTTGTTGATCGCCGTGAGCAGCACGGTACGCTTCCAATTCGTTTTCAGGGCGAGAATCCTCGTTCGGGCAATTGACACTCAGTCAGGCCCCCATGAGCTGAACTTCGTCCAGTTGAGGAAGGCTTACCAGTAATCCATGAGGCCAGCCTGAGCCGTCGTTCCCTGCGTACCACCCAGTACCATCGCTGCTGTTGCTTGCAGCCATCGTCGTCGTGAAATAGGCATGATTGGTTCTCCTGACAATAAGATTCATTGGCTGACTCGCTGGAACAGTTCCGAGCGAGTTCTCGGCAATGCCGAGAACTGATTTGTGAAATCGGATGCGACGTTCGAAGGCCGCACCATGCGCTCGCATGGTGCGGCCTTCGAACATTTGGCCTTCAGTGCGGCCCCCGGGAGATGCTGCCGACGTACCAGACCGTTCGCTAATTCTCCGTCCGGTGGATAATCGGGATGTCAAACCGCCCGACCGTGCCCCTGGCATTGGTCGCGGTGATAACGACCACGCCGGGTGTGGCGAGCGAGTAGCCCTTCTGCGTCCATCCCGGCCAAGCCGCCTTCACCCTCGCGGTCGCCATCCCCGGCAGGTCACGCACGGGGTCATTGGTGCCGCCGGAAGGCAACACGGTGGCGCGAGCCACCCGCACCGCGAGCGGGTTCGACGGCGAACCGTCGCCACCCGCCACGAGTGCCACACCCACCCCCGCTGCCATCAAACGCCATCGCATCGACTGCAAAAACTTCGACCTGATTATGCCTGCCTTTCTGGGACTTGGCAGAAACACGAAAGTGCGTTTCTCGCCGCATCGACCAGTTCATCGGCAATGATTGCCCCTGCAAGCGGCAATCATTGAATCAATCATTGCCGCTCGAAACAGGGTCACACGCGAAGCCGTTGGCGGACGGGTGTCTGACGGTTCGGGATCGATCGGCCTTGTCTACGGCGGCAGTGTCAGTCGTCTTCGACAACCAACCAATAGCCAACCCGACCCTTCGAGCGATCCTCGATGCGAACCTTGCTCTTAAACCGAGGTAGAAGGGCTGCGTTGAGCTGATTCTTCCACTTGGTCAGTCTCGCCTGCTGCGTCTTATTCAATTTAAACTTTTGCCTGAGGATCGATACGTCCACCGAAGTCTTCGGGGCGAGCTTCCACTCCTCAAAGAGGAGCCACAGCAGTTGGAATACGGGACGAGTAGTTTCTTCCTGCTTCTGCATCGACCGCTTTGACGAAGGTGATTTCGTCGCGTTTGGTTGGCAAGGGACGTCGATGACACCTACCGGCTCTCGCAGTTCGTCTTCGGTTTTGATTCCCTTCCACTGCTCCACGCGCGACGGACGCGAGCGACGTGGATCGGGTTCGCTCATTCGCACTGCGGTTGCGCTTGGTTCGCTTGGCGGCAATACCCTTGGGCGAGGCTCATCCCGTTCGTCGTGGCCGCGTGTCAGGTCTTCTTGTTGGAAGATCACGTCGAACTCTTCGAGGACTTTGTCGGCGATGCGGTCTCGGACCTCGGGCGAACTGTTGAGCGACGGACAAGGCGTTGACCAAATCGACGAAGCCGTTGTTGGTTGTTCCTTCCAACTCCCACCGGTCGCATTGGGTGATGACGATCAGCACCGGCGCGCGTTCGATGGTGAGCGACTCCCCCGATCCAATCTTCTTGCGGCCGTGATGGGCGAGCAACCGCAACCAGTAATCGAGCCGGTTCTGTTCGGCATTCTGAGTCGCGTTCAGCACGAGCAGATACAAACACCACTCGGCCCCGAGAAAGAAGCGGTGCGAACCGTGGAGATGATTCTGGCCCCCAAAGTCCCACACGTGGCAGCGGATGTCGGTCTCTACTGACTCCTGATTCTCGTCCCCTGACTCCTTCTTCAATTCCACCTTGATCGACCAAACCGTCATCTCGATGTCGTGCGTCCGAACTTCGGCGTCATCGTGGTGCGTCAGATCAGAAGGTTCGACAAACAGCCGCTTCCGCAGATGAGTCTTCCCCGCCTCCCCCTGCCCCACCACCAACAACTTCACTTCAGGCAACAATCGTTCACGACCGAGGACGTGCTCGAAGATTCGCCTTGCGTCTTTTGTGGCAAGAATCTCCCACGGAACGCTCACCCGCGTGCGCAATAAGTCGAGCAACTTCAAGGCCGGGAGATGCCGCACCTGTTCGGCTAGTGCACGCAGCCCGACATCGCTCACCCGCGTGCCCGAAAAGTACAGCGACTGTAACGCAGGGAGATGCTGCAACTGTTTTGTCAGCGCCAGCAACCCGACATCGCTCACTCGCGTGCTCCTAAAGTAGAGCGACTCAACGCCGAGGATCGCTTCGACCATCCGATCCACCGTCCATTGCTGGTCGGATGGTTCGCGGAGATCGACGCCATAAAAGCTCAGCAATCGGCTCCTCATCGCGATGGTGAACGCGATTATTTCTTTAGTTTTTTGAGCGGGTTTATTCGTTCCGTCCGGAATTCGCACCCCCAGCACGGGCAGGCTCCGGTGCCGGCGGCTGTCGTCCATCGGGGGAGGGATCGCTTGTCCCCTCGCCCCTGTCTCCGAGAAAGAGGACTTTCGTGGCTTGGCACTCGACCTCTTGAAGAAGTGCGGACGGGCAAGAGTGCCCATCCTACGAGTGGCCGCGAGGACCGCCGTGCCACCCAGCCTGGTCTGCCTTGCTCTGAAAAAACGACTCGTCGGAACAGACGACGAGCGTGTCGAAGTCCTGCGCTGCATGGCGGCCCCATTCGGCCAAGTTCTGGGCCACCAGTGAGAGCGACGGGACTACATGGACCCGCATTGATCTTTAGGTAGCCACGCTCGCCAGAGCGTGGGTGAATCGCAGGGAAACCCACGTTCTGGCGAAGGTGGCTACACCAGCGAGACAGACGGGACCAGTACCAGTGTGAGAGAACTCTGTAACTGCTCGGCAATCCACAACGCCGTGAGCGTCTTGCCGGTGCCACAGGCCATGATGAGTCGGCCACGGTCTTAGTCCTCAAACCCGTTGACCACCGCCTGAATTGCGGTGGCTTGGGTGGGGTTTCGGATTCCACCGGGCCAGTGGTGCGGCCGTTCCTCGAATCTGAACCGGCCACTCAGCTCCTCGGTCAGGAAGTGGCCGCGCAGGACGAGGCCCACCCGGCTTTTCTTGGGCGTGAAGTGTCTTAGGGGCGATCTGGTTCGTCGCCCAGCATGGTTCCGCGTCGTCGTTCATGGAACCCGACAGATCGACGGCGAAGGCAATGTCGCGCGGATTGAGGATCGCGGTGGCCGACCGCTTCATCGTGAACTTGCGAGCCGAAGTGTCGTACCAACCGAACTCCACATCGGCCGCATTGATCGTGACGATCTCGGTGGTGGCGTTGTTCTTGGATGCCACTTCTTGGGCGGTGGCAATCACGACCGCGTTCCCCTTCGGCAACTCGACCACGCCACTGAGCGCCGCCGCATCGGCCGCATTCTGAAGCTGCGTCGCCACGACTGTCATGTAGCTGATATCCATGGCAAACGCCGTCATCGCCAGCATGAACGTCATGATGACGGCCGACCACACCAAGATGGCACCGCGTCGCGAAGGATCGGATTTGCCCGACCGTTTTTGCCTGACCATGAGACTTCCCTCCTCATTTGGAACGAACTCAGCTTGCCAATGGACAGACTCGAACGCTTAACGCTAGGTCCGCATTTTCGACCGGCCAAAATTGAGGTTTTCCACGAATCTGGAATTCGCCGCCCACGTCCCTGACGACGAACTCCTGCTCTCGTTGTGACGATTGTGTGTCTCTCGCCCCACGGCTATGTTCCCGCACCCGATGAGGCGAAAAGAGAACGCGCATCACCAAACCAGCCCTCCGCCGACAGACTTCGACCAAAGGATGACCTCGTGAGAATTGCGTATTTGGACTGTGCTTCGGGAATCAGCGGCGACATGACCGTGGCGGCACTCATCGATGCGGGCGTCGATCTCACCGCGATCAAAGCGGGAATCGACTCGCTCCAATTGCCCGGTGTCTCGCTCCACGTGGAAGAAGTTTTGCGAGGCGGCTTCCGCGCGAAGCATCTCCGCGTCGAACACCCGGAACAGCACGCTCACCGCCACTTGGCTGATGTCCAAAAGATCATCAACCGCTCGGAAGTGCTGACCGATGACCAACGCGATCTCGCACTTCGCATCTTCGCCGCCGTGGCCGAAGCCGAAGCGACCGTGCATGGCTCGACTCCCGAGAAGGTTCACTTTCACGAAGTCGGCGCGATCGACTCCATCGTCGATATCACGGCCGCCGCGATCGGCTTCACGCTGCTCGGTGTGGACGAAATCATTTGCAGCCCGATCCCAACGGGGCACGGACGGACCAAGATCGCCCACGGCGTCTGCTCGATCCCCACGCCCGGCACCGCCGAACTCCTCAAAGGTGTGCCGCTCGTCGATGTGGCGGTCGAGGCCGAACTCACCACGCCCACCGGAGCGGCCATCGTCAAGATCGTCGTCGATGAGTTCGCTGACAGCCTCCCCGAGATGACCGTCGAAGCGATCGGCTACGGCGCGGGGACGATGGAGTTCGACGACCGCGCGAACATTTTGCGGCTCTTCATCGGCGAATCGCGCAAGACGGCGGGTGGCAACGATCGCGTGATGCTCCTCGAAACGAACCTCGATTCCTCGACGGGCGAAGTCCTCGGCTACACCAAGCGGTTGCTGCTCACCGCCGGAGCGTTCGATGTCTACACGACCGCGATCCAAATGAAGAAGGACCGGCCGGGAGTGATTCTGAGCGTCATCTGCTCGCACGAAGACGCCGCCAAAATGGAGGCGATCATTTTCAATGAGACCAACACGCTCGGCATCCGCCGCCAAATCATCGAACGCTCCGTCCGCCAGCGCACAACCTACACCGTCGAAACCGACTTCGGCTCGATCAAAGGGAAGCTGGCGTGGCGCGCCGATGAACCGGTTGTCTTCACCCCCGAATACGAAGACTGCGTCGAGATCGCCAAGGCCCACGAGCTACCGCTGCGAGATGTCTTCGTCGCCGCTCAGTTGGCGTTCCTGATGGAAGACCACGAAGACGAAGACGATGAGGATGGCGAAGGTCACGATCATGACCATGATCATGATCATGACTGTGAACACGATCACGACCATTCACACGATCACGACTGCCGTCATGACCACGATCATGATCACAGCCATGATCACGATTGTGAACATGATCACGACCATCGCCACGATCACGACTGAATCCGTGAGCGGCACCGGAAGCCATCCTGCGGGGAACGGCTTCAAAGCGAGCTGCAGGTGAGGATTTACCGTAGGACGGACAAGATTGTCCGTCTTTTGCGACGACGGACAGGATTGTCCGCCCGACAAACATGGGATTCGTTTTTGAACGCGTCCTAAGGAAGAGTCTGGAAATAACCTCCCGATTTGCGTCTTCCTCCCTCCCCTCGGTGGGGAGGGCCGGGGAGGGGGCGATGGGCCCATCCGGCGCTGTTCCCGAAATCAGCACCCCTCCCTAACCCTCCCCCTCAAGGGGAGGGAACAAGACTCGCAGACTCGGGATGCTATTACCGGACTGTTCCTAAGGTGTATCAATCACCGGCGACATCGCACCGTTTGGAGTCCGGAAACTCGCGCCGTTGCTTGGCCTCCTCCATGCGGTCTGACTAAAGTGGGCGCGATGGCTTGAATATCACTTGGATCGAAATAGTGAGGTCTCCCATGCGATGGCTGGCGTCGGTGTTGGTGGTCGGTGTGTGTGCCGCGAGCAGCGTCTTGTCGGTGGGGGCGGATGAGTCGAACTGGAATCAATTTCGCGGTCCGCGCGGCGATGGAACGACGGTCGCGAAAGGATTACCGATAACGTTCGGTGAAGGCTCGCCTGAGATCGTCTGGAAGACGCCTGTCGCGGGGCGTGCGTGGTCATCACCAGTCGTGTGGGGCCAGCAAGTCTGGCTGACGAATGCTCCCGAAATTCACAACACGACGAAGGACAAACCCAAGCTCGATGCTCCGCTCACGCTGTCGGCGGTTTGCCTCGATCTCAAGACGGGCCAGGTCGTGCATGACTTGAAGCTGTTTGAGTTCGACACGCCGCAGTTCACGCACCCGACCAACAGCTATGGCTCACCGACGCCGTTCCTCGAAGAGGGACGAGCCTACATTCACTTCGGCGCGTATGGCACCGCGTGTCTCGACACCAAAACGGGGCACAAAATCTGGGAGCGACGCGATCTGGAGTGCGATCATTTTCGCGGTCCCGGTTCGTCGCCCGTCGTGCATGGCGGGCTGCTGTATCTCACCTTCGATGGCTACGACCAGCAGTACATCACGGCACTCGACAAGCTGACCGGCAAGTCGGTCTGGAAGCAGGACCGCAACATCGACTTCGGGACGACAGATGGAGACGCCAAGAAGGCGTACTCGACCCCGATGATCATTCAGACCGGCGGACGCGAGTTGCTCATCAGTCCGTTCGCGGCCGCGACGATCGCGTATGACCCCAAGTCGGGAACCCCTGTCTGGACGGTGCGTCACGGCGGAATGAACGCGGCGGGGCGACCGCTGTTTGGCAACGGCCTGCTTTACATTAACTCGGCCGATGGCCCGAACCCGCTCGTCGCAGTGCGTCCCGATGGCGAAGGAGACATCACCAAAAACATCGCGTGGAAGACGAACAAGTCGGTTCCCAAACGAGCGTCGCAACTCCTAGTTGGCGACCTGATGTTCATGATGAACGACGGCGGCGTCGCTTCGTGTCTCAACGCGATGACGGGTGAAGAAATTTGGACGAAGCGGTTCGACGACAAGTACTGGGCCTCGCCGCTGTATGCGGACGGGTTGGTCTACTGCTTCTCGCAGACGGGCGCGATCCCGGTCTTCAAAGCGGGCCGTCAGTTTGAACTCGTCGCCGAGAACAAGCTCGCCGCAGGCTTCAATGCTTCGCCTGCGGTGGCGGGACGATCGCTCATTCTGAGATCCGAAACTCACGTCTATCGAATCGAGACG
>JAYVOX010000060.1:0-10180 GCA_043757695.1 Schlesneria sp. | reverse complement strand
CTGAATTGCGAATCACAAAACTGCGGTTTTCCACCTGCAATTCGGTATTGCCGAGTTCTTGCAAATCGAATATGGCCGGGGTGTGAACGGTTACGGTGCCGGGTGCTGGCAGTGAAAGGGTGATTGTTGCAAAAGATGGTTCGTATGAGCTGAAAGACCTAGATCGCATAACGAAGGCAACTACTACGTTCACTACTGATGTAATCACAACGGATACGGTTGAGTTGATTCGGGTACGCGATGAAGATCGTCGGATTGATTTTCTCCTTAAGCAATAGGACTGACTCAACACTGTTCGGCACGCTTTTTGCGCAGCGCCGATCATCGATTATTAGTGGTGCATGGACACCGCGCCACTCGATACCGACACGCCCGCCGTTCCGGCTGGGCTGAGCGAGGCAGACATTGTTGGGCTCAAGTATTTCGGCTGGGTGGCACGTCCAAATCGGTTGAACAGATTGAGTGTGGCACGCCTTGAGGTTTTGCGAAGGGCGTGGTCTTCCGATTTACATTGCAAACGTGATCACCACGCCCGTCGAGGACTCCGAGCGTGCCACACACCCGTTTGGAGCATTGTGATCTGGGCCACTCATCGAGCGACCCGTGGAAATGTTGATGGTGGTCTGGCGGGGCGAAACGCCATCGATCAGGTCTTGAGTTGCTGCCACAAGTCTTCAAACGTTTTTGAGAAGATGGCCACCAGGCGGCTGTTGTTGGTGACGACAAAATTCTCTTCGTTATTGGACGCGGCTCCGCGCGTCCAGTTGTAGCTACCGTTGAGCAGCATCGTGCTGTCGAACACGGCGAACTTGTGATGCATGTGGTACTCGGTGCGATCCAGACGAAGATCAATTCCGGCTTGAAGGAACCGGTCCGCGTCCGACCCGGGGTCTGCCGCTTTGTCGTTGTCGGTGATGATGCGGACCCGGACTCCCCGCCGATGAGCATCCAAGACGGCGGACATCAGTCGGTCGTCTGTAATCGTGAAGACACAGATGTCGACGGTCTGCTTCGCCTGGGCCAGCAAAGACCGAATGCGCTGTGGGCAATCACCCTGAGGACTGAACCACGCCTCGGCAATCTCACCCCGTTCTTTGGCCACCGTTGGTTGAAGGACTTTAACAATCTCCTCAAGCCACCCGACGATCATCGTCCCATTGGTGGCGTCGATCGCTTCCCTGGCCAAACTGAAAGCCAGCCGACGAAAGTGGGCCAACTGCTCCGCATCAGCCTCCGCGTCGTCCAGATGTTGACTCAAGACGGACTTCTCGGCCCGCGACAACCGCTGGTCCGACAATGATTGCTCCAGAATCTCGCGCATTTGCTCTGATGTGATCATGGTCCTGATCCTCCCAGTGGAGAAACTGTACCAGTTAAGTATCTCATCTCGAATGCAGAGAGTGCCGTGGGTAACAGCCTTCCGCTCGCGTTCATCCGCATGTGCTCATGGCACACCCGAATGTCAGCCAAGTACGGTGCGTCGAGTCTTCGAGACACACCGTTTATGCAGTGATTGAATGCCGGTGCGTCTCGAAGACTCGACGCACCGTACATCACGTTTCAGCGGAGTCGGGAGAGTCGCGACGAGCCGAGGGGCCTCCTGCCGAGCGGGGGTTTCCTATCAACTGGCTGTCCGAAACGTCGAGTTTCTGCAACCGGCACGATGTGTTGGCGTTGAGTGCCACGGTCACGGCATGGCGTGGCCCTGTCTGCACGACAGCGACAGCAACAGCACGGCCACCCCAAGCCGTGGCTGTGGCACCCCGGAAACAAGCCGCTTCTTTCCGGACAGCCTCTAAGAACCACCACCGAGGCGATCTCTTTCTCCACTCCCGTGACCACCAATTGACGACTGCACTCCGATACGCCAACCGCAGTTCCGCCGACTCCAGTCGCGTCGTGGCCTTCGCACTACTCGCGCACGCCTTTGCTTTTGAGGAATCCGCGAAGTTCAAAAACATCCATCGTTTACGAATACCCCAACTACCGGATAGCCTTCACATCCTGAGTTTGAAAAAGCTCCCGTATTCAACGGGCGAATCGTGTTGGTTGTGTTTTGGAATTCGTGTTTCGTCGCGCTGCCGAACTCACGCTCCCGTCTCCTTTTTGGAAGTGAGTTGAAATGGACTTGTTGCATCAGAAGTACCTGGAAGGCCCGTTGGTCAAGACGAAGATCATCGCGACAGTGGGGCCGGCTTCGGGAACGATCGAGAAGTTGGCGGAGTTGACTGCGGCGGGGGTCGATCTGTTTCGATTGAACTTCGCGCATGGCAGCCACGCTTGGTTTGAACAAATTGTCGGTTGGATTCGACAGGTCTCGCGCGAACACGGGCGGCCGATCGGCATCCTTGGTGATCTTTCTGGCCCGAAGATTCGACTCGGCGTGCTGCCCGAAGCGGGACTGCGACTGCGGCACGGAACCCAGGTTGAGTTTGTGCGAGACGCGGCCACGGCGCGCGTCGATGCCACGCCGCCACAACTTGTCTGCACTTACGAACCGCTCGTGGATGACCTGCGTCCCGGTGATCGAGTCTTGCTGGCTGACGGCACGGTGTCGCTGCGAGTACTGGAGCAAGACTCGGTGGCCGGACGTGTTCTTTGCGAAGTCGTGCAACCGGGGCTGATCCGCAGCAAGCAGGGAGTCAATCTGCCGGGTGTTGCGCTCAGTACGCCGTGCCTCACGGAGAAGGATCGAGCCGATCTGGCGTGGGCGTTGGACAACGGGATCGACTACGTCGGGTTGAGCTTCGTGCGCAGTGTCAACGACATCGTGCTGCTGCGTGAGGCCATCGCCGCTCATCCGACCAAGACTCCGCCGTGGATCGTCGCCAAGATCGAAAAGACGGAAGCGATCGCCGACCTGCAAGCGATCGTGGCCGAGACCGATGCGGTGATGGTCGCTCGCGGAGACCTCGGTGTCGAGACGGACATCTTCCGCGTGCCGACGCTGCAAAAGACGATCATTCGGTTGTGCAACGAACACCGCACGCCGGTCATCACGGCGACGCAGATGCTCGACTCGATGCAGAAGAATGAACTGCCGACTCGAGCCGAGGCGAGCGACGTGTTCAACGCCGTGCTCGATGGGACTGACGCGGTGATGTTGTCGGGTGAGACGGCCGCGGGCGACTATCCGGTTGAGGCCGTGGCAATGATGAGTCGCATCGCGCGGGAGGCCGAACGGTTGCTGGAGCCGCGCCTGTCGAAGGCCGATTCGCGCAGCTTGCCTCGCAATCGTGCGACGGCCATCACGGAGGCGGTCACGCACGGCGCAGCGACCGCCGCCGCGCATCTCGGTGCTGACCTGATCGTCGCCGCAACTCGCCGAGGCAAGACGGCGATGGCCATTTCCAAACAACGGCCTCACGTGCCGATCCTCGCGCTGACCGATCATCCCGAAGTGGCTCGACGGATGTGTTTGTTCTGGGGTGTGACTCCCGTCGTCACGACTGCCGTCCAGTCGGCACCGCGCGATTTGCTCGCGTTCGTGCAGGAGTTCGGCCGGAAGCACAAGCTGCTGGATTCCGGCAGCAAACTGGTACTCGTCGGCAGCAGTGATTGGGCATCGGACTGGCACGACATGATGCTCGTGCATGTCGTGCCGTAGTTCGACTTTTGACTCCTTTGGACTGCGGAGATTCATCGCCGCTTTCCTTTCTTTCCTGCTCGCTGGTTCCTCACTCGTATTGGTGTGTGCCAAGTCCTAGGTGTCTGTCCGGAAAGTCGAAGGCCATACCTTCCGTAGGGTGGGCACTGCCCACCTTCAACGACCGATTGTGGTGGGCAGTGCCCACCCTACGGGTATCCGGACAGACACCTAGCTCGGTACTTCAAAGCATGGAAACGAAACGAGAACAGAAAGCGGTGATGAATTCCCGCAGTCCAAATGGAATGGCAAGAGTCGAACTGCGCGGCTGGTTGGCATACGCTGGTTCACTGCGTCCTCAACGTTGAAGAGTTGCTCATGACCGAAGACCGACGCACAGGGCCGAATACGCGACTGTTCGCCGCCGCGCTCTGCCCCAGTTGCCAGTTCTCGTTTATTCCGACAGAGCGGGTGGAGGTCTGTCCCGGCTGCGGTCGCAGTCTCGATTTGGAGGCGCGGGCCGGTTGTGACACGCATCTACATCATCCGGCCGCCACTCCCGCGAACGCCGCCACTCCCGCGAACACAAACGAGACGCGGGTCAATGCCTCTGCGGCCCATGAAGTTGATGAGTTGATCGGGCAGCGCATCGACTGCTATTCGTGCGACGCACTGCTCGGTGCGGGAGCGATGGGGCGCGTCTATCTGGCGCGTCACCTCGACCTGCATCGCAAGTGTGCTCTCAAAATTTTGCCGCCGCGTCTGGCCAAGAGTGATCCCGCGTACGTCGAGCGCTTCGCCAATGAAGGTCGGGCGGCGGCGGCGCTCAACCACCCGAACATCGTCACGGTTCATGCCATCGGCGAAGCACTCGGGTTCTATTTTTTGGAGATGGAGTTCGTGGCCGGCCGCTCGCTGCGAAAGCTGGTAGAGGACGATGGGCCTCAAACGCCGGTGCGAGCCACCGCGCTGACGTTGAGAATCGCGGAGGGACTCGCCGCCGCTCACTCCGCTCACATCCTGCATCGCGATCTCAAGCCCGATAACGTCATGCTGACTCATCAAGGTGTGCCGAAGATCACCGACTTTGGGCTGGCGAAACGCGTCGTCTTGGATGGTGCGACCACGGCCCCGCGCGAGGTCGTCGGGACGCCGCACTTCATGGCTCCCGAACTGTTTCAACAGCACGAAGCGACGCCCGCGAGCGATGTCTATGCGCTCGGCGTTTGCTACTACTTCTTGCTCACGGGACGGCTGCCGTTCGATGCGACTTCCGTCTCCGAATTGATGGGGCAGGTGATTCACGATCCGGTCCCGAGCGTGAAGCCGGAGTGCAGCGGTCTCCCGCTGGAGATGGCCGAATGCCTGAACCAAATGCTGTCGAAGGCACCCGGCAACCGACCTCGCTCGGGAGTCGAAGCAGTCCAACTCCTGCAAGCGGTACTGGGTGAGATGGAAGACATCGAGACACTGCTCCAGCAGGCGTTCGCTCACCAACCGGGCGTTCGCTGGTCGCGCGAGGGTGAGCGTTATCGCGTTCAGTTGGAGTTTGCGGGCGGTCGTCACCAGACGGCGTTCGTCGAACCGAGCCTGCACGCCGCTGCCGACCGATCACTCCGCATCTCCAGCATCTGCTGCCCGGCGCTGTCGGTTTACTTTGAACCGGCCTTGAGGCTGAACTCCGAAATCATGCACGGAGCGTTGGCAATCGCCGAAATGGATGGAGAGGCCGTGTTCGTCATGGTCGACAACTATCCGCGAGCCACTGTCGATGCCGAAGAAATCCGGCGCAGCGTCCTCGAAGTGGCGCATCGTGCCGATGCCATCGAAAAACTACTGACGGGACAGGACTTTCACTGAAGCCAGGTCACATCAGGCCGACGCTTCAAAGCGGAATGACGCATTGAGAGACCTGCTTGGTCTCTGGCTTCATTCCAAATCGATTCGACCCGAGTACCAAACGACGATTCTGGCGGACTCAGCAACTCAGAACTTGACCGAGCCTCCGAACCGTCAATATCGTCAGCCGCAACCAAATCGTTAGCTCGTGCCCTGTCCCATGCCACTACGCCTACATCGCCCCGTTCCTTCCCAAGCGAATCGACCATGACCAACTCCACCCGATGTCTTGCCTCTGCTCTGCTGGGCCTCGCGTCTTGGACAGCGTTCTCCAATGGGGAGGCTTACGCCCAGACGCCGAAGCGGGGCGAGGTCTTCATCAACTCATCCACCGCCAGCTCCGGGGAGGAGCGGACATCGCAAAGCAACCTGTGGGTGCTGGATGTCTATTACAAGCCGATGCGAATGATCCGCGTCGAACTGACCAACCCCAAAACAGGCGAGAAGAAACTGGAACACGTCTGGTACATCGCCTACCGCGTTGTCCACCGCAAATCGGGCGAACGTGTCGATGAGAAGGCCCCGAAAAACGAAATCGACCCCCCGGTCAGCTCACCGTTGTTCATTCCGGAAGGGACACTGGTCGTGACGGACAATGATCGGCAGGAGGTCTTCCCCGATCAGGTGATCCCCGAAGCGTTGGCCGCGATCAACAAACGTGAGAAGGCGAATTACAAGACGGCAGTCAGTGTCGTCGCACCTCTCCCCGAAGCCTCCGAACTCGGCAGCGGCGACGACGGCGCGATGGCGGGAGTCATGATGTGGCGTGGAATTGATCCCGAGGCGGATCGGTACACCGTCTTCCTGACCGGCTTCTCAAACGGAATCCGCAAAGTGAACGGCCCCGATGGCAATCCCATCATTCAAACCAAGACCATCATGCAAAAGTACTGGCGACGCGGCGACCGCTTCGATCTGAAAGAACCCGAGACCATCGCGGACCCCCAGGACCCCGAGTCGCATTGGATTTACCGCTGACCAGCACGCGCAAACCGCATTTCTCCACAAAACCGCACCGAGCAGATTGGAAACCGCATATCCTTTTGGCGCGATCCCATGCTGGCCAAACGGGAAGCCCGTGAATCATCCGGGCGAGTCTTCTTGTCGTGTGGCACTTGCAACAATCCTCGTCACGGACCAGCCTTTCACCTGTCTTGGGACGGCGAGAAAGGAATGCGGCCATGAACGCTCGCAATCCAATGGGATCCGTTCGTTCCACTTGATCGCCTGACTCCAACGAAGCCTGTCATGCAAACAACTTCACACTCCCAAACGAAGGCTGGCGGGCTGAGGGCCATTGTGCTGCTCGGCGTTGTCAGGTTCTTCATTGGTGTGGGCTTGGTTCACGCGGTTTTTGTCGAGACGGCCTCCGCCGCAGACGACCTGCATGTTCGGATCGACCGGCAGATCTTGGCTGCGGCGAAGGGTGAGTCGGTGGCATCGTCTGCGGACGATGCCACGTTTGTGCGGCGCGTGTTTCTTGATCTGGCAGGGCGAGTTCCTTCGTGGCAGGAAGCGACTCAGTTCTTGGCCAGCCGCGAGGCCGACAAGCGGGTGAAGCTCATTGATGACCTGTTGGCTCGACCGGACTACGCGCGCCGGATGCCAGACTTGCTCAATGCGATGCTGCTGGAACGGCGGGGCGAGAACGCCGAATGGATGCGGTTTCTGCAAGTCTCCTTCGAGGCGAACAAACCTTGGGACCAGATTGCGCGCGAGATTCTGCGCCCCGATCCCAACAATGAAGCGAGTCGCGGAGCGGCGTTCTTTCACACCAAGCGGCTGGACAAAACCGGGCAGCAGGAGACGGACTATCCGGGTCTGACGCGAGACGTGGGGCGGCTGTTTCTCGGCATGGATTTGCAGTGTGCTCAGTGCCACAACCATCTCTTTATCGACCCGTATAAACAGCACGATTTCCAGGGGCTGTTCACGGTCTATCAGAACACGTTTATTCGCAGCGATGTCACATTTCCGGCGATCGGTGAGAAAGTGATGACGAAGAAGCTCGACTTCATGTCGGTCTTCGACAAGTTGCCGCTCGCGACAGGCCCCCGTGTCCCTGGCGGCAAAGAGATCGAGATTGTGCAGTTCGCGAAGGGGCAAGAGTTTCTCGTGCTACCAGATCACAGTAAAAACTTTCTGGGCACGCCCAAGTTCAGCCCACTCGAGGCCCTGGCAAACGAGTTGCCGACGGCGAGCAACCGCGCGTTCATCGACAACATCGTGAACCGACTCTGGTTCGTGATGCTGGGGCGGGGGTTGGTGACTCCGCTCGATCAACATCACATTGGCAACCCGCCGTCTCACCCCGAACTCATGGAAGAACTTGGCCGCGAGTTTGTGGCCCATGCGTTGGACATCAAATGGATGATCCGAGAACTCGCCCTGACTGAGGCCTATCAGCGTTCGAGCGAGATCCCGGCCGACGGTGACATCCCGCCGCCCGCGACGTACCGCATCGCCAACGTGAAACGACTGTCGGCGGAGCAGATCATGGCCAGCGTGTTGGTCGCGACGGGCGGCCGGGATCGTTCGCCAACAACCGTTCCGGCCCTCGCCACCGCAATGATAGTTGTGGCAGAACAGACTCCTGAAGCCAAAAATGTCCAACCAACGAAAACTGATAAACTGCGAACGGCGTTCGTCAAATCACTGGCCAATGCACCGCAAGACCCCGAGATCGAATTCTCGCCCTCGTTGCAGTCATCGCTCTTCATGTTGAACGATGCTGCGGTATTGGACTGCCTGACACCGCAGGCTGATAACCTGATCGATCGTCTCATGAAACAGCCCGACGCCACGGCCGTCGCAGACGAGTTGTATCTGTGCGTCCTAACCCGGAATCCGACGATCGAAGAACGAGCCATCGTGGTGAGCTACCTTGCCAAACACGCTGATCGTCGTCCGGCCGCCATCACCAATCTCACCTGGTCGCTATTGGCTTCGACCGAGTTTTGCATCAATCACTGAACCGAGACGGATGTCACGAGTGGGCAACTCACGTTCTCGAACGAAAACAAACCGGTTCTCCGCCATCCGTGTTGGAATGTCATTATCAGCCGGAACGCGCTAGCGTCCGGTTTCCATCATTCGTAGCAAACCGGACGCTAGCGCGTTCCGGCTAATTTGGTCGATCAACACGGATAGCGGAGAGCCGACAAACCATGAATCGCAATCCGCTTTGCATACCGAGAGAACACCAACTCTCGCGCCGCGATTGGCTCGGCGGTATGGCTGGTGCGACCGTCGGCGCGCTGGGATTGGGCGGGCTGCCGCTGCCGTTGTTTGCGGATGACCTCAAACAGAAGCAAAAGCAGGTGTTGTTCATCTGGCTCGACGGCGGCATCAGTCAATTGGAGAGTTGGGATCCGAAGCCGAACACCGAGTTCGGCGGGCCGTTCCGCTCGATTCCCACTTCGGTTCCGGGGACGCACTTGTCCGAGTTGCTTCCCCAGACGGCCCGGCAAACGCAGCATTTGGCGATCGTGCGCAGCCTGTGTACTCAAGACAACGCGCACTCGTCGGGCGTGGAGCGAATCCAACGCGGCGATCCGAAGAATCGTGGCGTGGTCTATCCCTACTTTGGTTCGGCCGTCACCAAATTGCTGGGGCCGAACGACAGCGGGTTGCCGCCGTATGTTTGGATCAAACCGATGAACGGCGGCTTCATGTACAAGGACGCGGGGTTCCTCGGACCGAAATATGGAGCACTCGCGTTTGGCGACGGCAAGCCGCCCGAGAACATGTTGCGTCATTCGTCGGTGACAGCAGCGGACCTCATCGAACGCAGCGAGTTGCGAGCCGCCGCCGATGCTCAGTTTGCGAAGCGGCAGCGGCCAGGACCGACCGAGGCGAACGGCTTCGTCTACGACATGGGGTTGGAGTTGATGACGCGGATGGACCTCTTCGATACGACAAAGTTCTCGGCGCGCGATGTCGCACGCTACGGCACGCATGACCTCGGACGACATCTGCTGCAATCGCGGCGGATGCTGGAAGCGGGCGTGCGGTTCGTCAAAGTGAACTCGTATGGCTGGGATTCGCACGGCGACTGTTTCAATGGCAGTCTGAGTCTGATCTCGAAATTCGATCAGGCGTTTGCCGCGATCATCGAGGACTTGGCTGCCGCCGGAATGCTCGACAACGTACTGGTGATTGCGATGTCCGAGTTTGGACGGACGCCACGAGTGAACGGCCACCTCGGTCGAGACCATTGGCCCGAAGCATGGTCGTTGGTCATGGCCGGTTGCGGCGTGCAACGCGGCGTGGTCGTCGGCAAGACCAGTGACAACGGCACGTATGTCACGACCGAGGGCTACGACATCGGCCACATGTTCCACACGTGGTTCCGCGCGTTAGGGATCGATCCCGTCAAAACCGAATACAACAATCAAGGTCAGCCGCTGCCCATCGCTCATGAAGGCTGCCACGCGGTGCAGGAACTTTTGGTATGAGAGACGGGAATGACGCTTCCCACAAACGTCCAAACTCAACGTGGGGGAGATTTGTAATCTGCCCGTGTCGTGTGTTTCACTTGGATTCGGGCAGATTGCAAATCTGCCCCACGTGACGTTTGTCGGAAACGTCGGGAATTTGGGCTCTCCGCCATTCGTGTTGATTCTTGTGGTACATCAGCCGCAGGGCGCTAGCCCCGGTTCGATTTCGCTTAACCGGGGCTAGCGCCCTGCGGCT
>JAYVOX010000059.1:0-2750 GCA_043757695.1 Schlesneria sp. | reverse complement strand
TGGACTTCCATCCGCTCCCACGCCGATGGCGTTGGGGCTAAACGTGTCAATTCCGTGATGACGGTCCACTCGTGTGCAGTCACGGGTTGGCTTGAGTATCCACGGAGAGAAACCGAATTCTTCACCGTAGCAATGTGCCAACGCGCGGTCTCGACTCGCGCCGCAGAAATTCTCCGGAACCTGCCAGAATTCTGAATCTGCCGTTCAGATGAATTCGTAACTCTTGGCAACACCGACTCCAGTATTTCGGTGCCGCTCTGCTGCCAAGTCTTTTTTCGCCAGCCGGTGCCTCGTTAGGTTTGCTCGGGTTTCATCGTGCCGAGTTGATGATGCACCGGCTGGCTTGTTGTGCCAGAGCCGAAGTGTTCGAGACGGCAGTTTCGTGTTCGTTCTATTACGGGAGTTGTGACAGATGCACTACGACAATCATGAAGAGTTGAGAGAACTGAGCCAGCCCTCGCGGCGGTCCTTTTTGTCATCGGCCACAGGTTTGGGAGCAGCCGTTCTCGTGGGATTGGGTGCGCGAGAAGTCGCCACTGCGGCCTCGGCCCCCGAGGCGGCTCCGCTGTCAGAGATTGCGCAGATCGCCCAGCAGCGTCTGGTGTTTGGCAACTTGAACAACAGGTATTTGAGGCAGGCGTTTCAATCGATTCAGAAACACGAAAACGCTCACGTGACGTTCTTGGAAGCCGTCTTGGGCAATCTCGCCCGTCCTAAGCCGACGTTCGTCAGCCTCCACCAACGAAACCTCAAAGCGTTCGCAACACTGGCCCGTGCGTTCGAGAACACTGGTGCCGGGGCTTACCTCGCAGCAGCACCGGCCATCAACGATCCGGCCTATCTCGCCGCCGCTGGCTCGATTGGCTCCGTCGAATCCCGCCATTCCGGATTCATTAACGCGGCGCTCAACTTCCCCATCACGCAGTCGAACGCGGACTTCGAGGCACCTATCGGCGTCGATGCTGTGGTGGCCGCAGTCTCCCCGTTTGTCGTTAGTCTCAACGGAGGGCCGCCACTGAGCTACAGTCCGACCCGCTCGGACGACAATGACATCGATATCCTGAACTTCGCGCTGGCGCTCGAATACCTCGAAGCCGACTTCTACAACGCCAATGTCTCTAGGTTCTTTTGAAGGACCGCATCGACTGATGGGGGCCGTTCCTGCTCTCTCGTTGACAAAGCTGCCGGGTGCGTCGAGTGTTCGAATCGCACCCGGCACCTTTTTTGCGCGGCGATCCTGTGACGAAATCTCGCGAAATCCGTGCTGCTTATATTCCGCCGTGTTCCACGAAAACTGCTTGGCCTACCGACTGTGGTGAAGGTTGCGGCGTAGCTGGAACTGCCCTCCAATATCTTCGCTCTCATCCCAAATTTCTCCGGCCTCGTCGGTTTTCGTGAGCTACAAACAGAAGGAGCAGTGTCGAGTGTCTCCGCTCGCGCAATCGTTGCGTGTGACCTCCGAAGCGAAGTGGGCCAAGCCATGACTATCAATCTCCGTCAGTACGCTCGGTTGCCTTTGAATGGCGACGACTCCACAGCCGTGCTGATCGTGAACCGGCGAACGTCCATACCATGCCAACTGACCGAAATGTCGATCGGCGGCTTTGGAGTCGTCGTCCCGAAGCAGACTCCGGTCGCGATCAATGACTTGGTGTGTCTGAAGACGCGCGGCTCCGACTTCATCGTGCGTGTCACCTATCAAGGCCCGCACGCCGATGGCATCGCACTGGGACTGAAGCAGGTCGAAGAGGTTCCTCCCGACTCTACCATCACGAGCATCGCCCCCAAGTGGCTGATGGCGACATTTTGGTTGGCTGCCGCCAGCAGCGTGCTGGCGGCCACGTATTGCCTGACGGGCTGGTATGACTTGCTCCCGAAGTGACACGCGATGCGCTGCTCACTCTTGATCGGCGAAGACGGGGCGCAATAGATTATCGACCGGGGCAAAGTCGTCGGTCAACAGTTGACCTTCCGACAGCGCGAGGACCGCACTCATCTGACCGCTGAGTTTCGGAGTCGCTTCACTGGGCAACGTCTCCAGCGCCGCGAACGGCTTGCCGGACCAATCGCCGGTGTCGGCGAGATGGCTCAAATCGAGCGGTCGGCGTGAGCAGACCATCACGAACGTATCGCGGTCGTTGTCGGGCTGAACGTTCGACGTGCTGAAGACGTAGATGTTCGGGAAGACCTTGGCCGCCGTGGCGACATAGCGGCCGAGGAACCGTCCCGCACCTGGCTCGCGCGACTTCTTCGCTGCCGCCGCAACGGCCTGCGTCCAAGCGGCATTTTGAGGTTCGAGGTCAATCATCTTCTGCTTGAGTTCATTCGAGACAATGCCTCGAAACCCGAGTACGTGCTGATCGCCTTCCAGGCGACAGACCTCGACCGCCTCAAACGGTGCCTCGCCGGACTTCCACCCGGAAAGCGGGCCGCCCGTGGCATTCAACCTGGCCGGGATCACTCCCAGGAACGGCTTCCGTTTTCGAGTCAGTGCGGCGAGTTGTTCCATCACCGGCCACCAAGCCTGCGGATCACTGTTGAGAAAATCATCTTTGGAATTCGTGGCTTCCGGTGCAGGCGTCGCCGTGTCGGGCTTCACTCCGGTCAACCGGTTTTGATCGGCGAGCGTCAGCGTGCGGCGAGACCGGACCTGGTAATGGTCGTTCCTCAGCGACTTGATCTCCAGCGGTCGATAAGCCCTCGGAGCCGGTTCAAACTTGCCGAACGGCAGCGTCATGCTGGCAAGGCCC
>JAYVOX010000058.1:0-2765 GCA_043757695.1 Schlesneria sp. | reverse complement strand
AAACGGCGGCGGCTATCGAGGAATGGCGACTCGGTTCGGTTGAGAACCGGCTCAAGCACGCCCTGCTCAAGGGAATCACCGACCACATCGACTCCGATACGGAGGAGGCACGCGTCAAATACGGCCGACCGCTCGACATCATCCAAGGCCCGTTGATGGACGGCATGAGCGTTGTCGGCGAACTGTTCGGTGCGGGCAAGATGTTTCTGCCGCAGGTCGTGAAATCGGCCCGCGTCATGAAGAAGGCGGTCGCGTACCTCGAACCGTTCATGGAAGCTGAGCGAGTCGCCGCCGAAGCGGTCTTGGCACCGGGGCAGGCAGCCGCCGCAGTCGATACGACGCGCGGTCGAGGTCGAATCGTCCTCGCCACCGTCAAGGGGGACGTTCACGACATTGGCAAGAATATCGTCGGCGTTGTGCTGCGCTGCAACAGCTTCGACGTGATCGACCTCGGCGTGATGACCTCGTGCGACAAGATTCTCGAAACGGCGAAGCGAGAAGGAGCCGACATTATCGGCCTGAGTGGCCTCATCACGCCGTCGCTCGACGAGATGGTTCACGTCGCGAAAGAGATGCAGCGGCAAGGCTTCACCATTCCGCTGCTGATCGGCGGAGCAACCACATCGGCCAAGCACACAGCCGTGAAGATCGCCCAGCACTACCAACAGCCCATCGTGCATGTGGTCGATGCATCGCTGTCGGTCCCCGCCGTCGAAAGCCTGATCGACCCGAGCCGCAAGCCCGAGTTCATCGTCAAAAACAACGCCTCGCAGGAACGAGACCGCTCGAACTACGCGGCCATGCAGGCCAACCGAACGCTCGTCCCGTATGCCACGGCGTTGGAGCGACGGTTCAAAACCGACTGGGCCACCGTGCGCATCGACACCCCGTCGTTCCAAGGCACGCGCGTGCTGAACGATGTCCCGCTGAGTGAGCTTGTCCCGTTCATCGACTGGTCCCCGTTCTTCCAAACGTGGGAGCTGCGCGGCAAGTACCCCAAGATTTTTGAAGACCCCGTCGTCGGCGAAGAGGCTCGAAAAGTCTTCGACGATGCTCAAACTCTGCTCCGCCGCATCGTCGATGAGAAGTTGCTAACCGCGCGCGGCGTCTATGGCTTCTGGCCGGCACACACTGTTGGCGACGATGTCGTCGTCACTCTTTCTCCCTCCCCTCGGCGGGGAGGGCCGGGGAGGGGGGCCGATCCCGTGGCAGGCGTCCAACTCTCACCCGCCCCCCTCCCTAACCCTCCCCGCCGAGGGGAGGGAACAAGAGCAGACGAAGAACTGCTCACGTCACCCTCCAACTCCAACTCCAACTCAACCCTCAACCCTCAACCCTCAATCTTCCGCTTCCCCATGCTCCGCCAGCAATGGGAACGCCCAGGCCAGCAAGACTTCCGTTCGCTGGCCGATTACATCGCGCCGATCGATTCGGAGCGACAGGATTATCTCGGCGCGTTCGCCGTCACGACGGGGATCGGTTGCGACGAACTGGCCAACAAGTTCCAGCACGAACTGCACGACGATTACCTCTCGATCATGACCAAGGCTCTTGCGGACCGGCTGGCCGAGGCGTTCGCCGAATACTTGCATCGACAGGCCCGCCTCGACTGGGGCAATGGCAACGAAGAAACGCTCTCGACCGACGACCTGATCGAGGAAAAGTATCGCGGCATCCGCCCGGCCCACGGCTACCCCGCCTGCCCGGACCACACCGAGAAAACGAAGCTCTTCGAGTTGCTCGACGCCACCAAGCAGACGGGCATCCTCCTGACGGAGAGCTTCGCGATGCACCCCGCCGCCAGCGTCTGCGGACTCTATTTCGCTCACCCCGAATCGAGATACTTCACCGTCGATAAAATCACGAAGGACCAGGTCGAAGACTACGCGAGGCGCAAGCAAATGCCGCTGCCCGAAATCGAACGCTGGCTCTCGCCGAACCTCGGTTACGACACCTGATCGCCCTCGCCCCGGACGCTCCGAGCGTCCGACAAGGTAGCCGTGCCTTAAGGTCGCCCTGTCGCTCCGCGACAGGTAGCGCGATGAACCACCAGCGTCATTTGCGAATCAGCGTTTGCAAAGCTCATACGCCCTGTCTGCGATCTCGCTTCCGGTCATGGAGCGACAGGGCGACTTTGAAACGCCGCCTCGCTCACACGATCAACCAACTCACCAGCGGGGTCGTGGAAAACGGTTGAGCTTCCCCGGCCGAGTCCATCAACTCGACTTCGTGGCGGGTTGGAGTGTGGGAGAGAACTCTGGCCTGTGGCCTCACTCGACCGCTTTGAAGGCAACCACAAATCTTTGACCACTGGGGTTGCGTCCTCGACTGACCGCAGGCACAATGACAAATTGTCTGACGCGGTTTTGTTGACTCAATCAGCGATCCACTTTTTGAATAGTCACTCTGAAGTATTCGAGGTTTCTGGCTGAGTCGGCCACTGCGGTTCACTTCGACAATGCTCATTGACTCGCCTGTCTCAAGTTGAGTTCACGATGTCTGGCTCGTCTGCCACCGCTGTTTTGAATGCCATTCCCTCGGCTAGCACGCACATGTCGTCGGCATCTGCGAAGAGCGGGAATTGGCTGACTCAAGGCGATCAGGCTCAGCCAAACTATGTGAGCGATGTTGTGTCGTCAGTGTTGCAGGCGGCCGGTGCAGCGCGAGCGAGTGACATTCATTTCACTCCCGGTGAGGCTGAGCTGACGATCCTCTGGCGGATCGACGGCGTGTTGCAGCCGGTGGCGACGGTTCCACGCAAGTTG
>JAYVOX010000057.1:0-2766 GCA_043757695.1 Schlesneria sp. | reverse complement strand
CCGCGAGTGGTGCGAAGAGGTCTCCCTCGATGAACGCGATCCGATCGTCGGTCTGATGCGTGGCGGAGTTCTCGCGTGCGATGCTCAACGCGGCGGGGCTGATGTCGGTGGCGACGACGTTCACGTTGAGCTTCGCCGCCTGGCAATTCTTCGCCACGGCAATAGCCACGCAACCTGAACCGGTACACAAATCGAGGAGTCGCACTGGACCTGATGCCTGCCCAGATGACGCTCGCGCGGCGACCCGTGTTTTCACTCCTTCGATGATCTCGATGACGAGCGTCTCGGTATCGGGTCGCGGAATCAGTACGTCGCGTGTGACGCGAAAATTGAGGCTGAAGAACTCACGATGCCCCACCAAGTAGGCGACGGGCTCTGCCTGCGCGCGACGCTGAACCAGATCGCGCATGGTGGCTCGTACGGCATCGGCCAAGGGTTCGTCGTAGGCCGTGTAGAGCTGGATGCGCTGACAGCCGCGCGCGTGAGAAAGCAGGATTTCGGCGTCGAGACGTGGCGTATCACTGCCGTGCTTCTTGAGATGCCCCGTGGTCCATTCGAGAACGCGGCGCACGGTCCATGCGTCCGGGACGGGGGGCGCGGGCGAATCGGCCTGTGACACATTGCTCTCCCAAGGATGCGGGACTCAATCCGGCACGGTCATCCGATACTGCCGCGCAACCGCTCGTTGCGATCAAACTCCACCATCGCACCAATGACTTCGTCCATGTGACCGATGATGATTTGATCGAGCTTGTGGAGGGTCAGGTTGATGCGGTGATCGGTCAGACGGTTTTGCGGGAAGTTGTAGGTCCTGATCCGTTCACTCCGATCGCCCGAACCGACCAGTGTTCGGCGGTGTTCGGATCGCTCTTTGTTCGCCTGATCCTGACGCGCTTCCATCAGCCGACTCCGCAATACACGCATCGCCTTGGCGCGGTTCTTGTGCTGGCTCTTTTCGTCCTGAATGCGCACGACGATTCCCGACGGGACGTGGGTGATGCGCACAGCCGACTCGATCTTGTTGACCTTTTGTCCACCGGGACCACCTGCCCGCATGGTGTCGATTTGCAGGTCTTCGTCTCGAATCTCGATATCAATGTCGGTCGCTTCGGCCATCACCGCGACAGTCGCGGCGCTGGTGTGAACACGACCCTGAGTTTCCGTTTCGGGAACGCGCTGGACACGGTGGCCACCACTTTCAAACTGCAACTGGTGGTAACAGCCTTCGCCGGTAATCGACAGGACGACATCCTTGAGTCCGCCGAGTTCGGTGGCCGAGATTTCCATGACCTCGAACTTCCACCCGCGCGCCTCGACGAACTTCGTGTACATCTCGAAGAGATCACGAGCAAACAGAGCGGCTTCATCGCCGCCCGTGCCCGCACGAATTTCCATGATGAGACTGCCGCGCGTGAGCGAATCACCCGCTGTCACCATGTCTTCCAATTCGACACGCATGACATCGAATTGGACCTGCAATTCCGAGCATTCGGATCGAGCGTACTCTGCGGTTTCGGCATCATCCGCCGATTCAAGCATCTCGCGGGCGGTCGCTAGGTTCTGTTCGAGTTGATTGAACTCGCGAACCGTACGAGCGACCTTCCCCAAGCCGCCGTACTCGCGCTGCAGCTCCAACATTTGTGACGTATTGGCGAGGACTTCGGGGTCTTGAAGCAGACGCTCCAATGCCTCAAACCGTTCGAGCTTGGCCTGTAGGATGGGAAACATGATGGGCGAACCAATGCAGACGCAGAACGCGGAACATCACGAGTGGCGGGGAGATCACGCAGATCAAATTGGCCCGCCCAGTCGAGACAACCACATCAAGAGCCCTCGCCAGCACGGTAGAAATGGTCAGTGCTTGCGGAGGGTTGGTTGCGTCGAAAGCTAGGCCTTCTCGCCCGAAGCGGCTTCGCCTTCGGCTTTCTGAGCGTCGGTCTGGCCCCACTTGTACTTCCGTTGGAACTTCTCGACTCGTCCGGCGAGGTCCATGATCTTCTGCTTGCCCGTGAAGAACGGGTGCGAAGCGGCGCTGATATCGACCGTCACGAGCGGGTAGGTCTTGCCCTCAATCTCGACCGTCTTGCTGGTCTTGATCGTCGATCCCGCCATGTACTGAGCGCCCGTCGAAGAGTCTTGAAAAACGACGGTTTGATAGTCGGGATGGATGCCCTGTTTCATGATCCGCATACCTGCAAAAAAGTGGATGTCTCGACAGCTCGAAGCCTCTACGTCGTGGCCACTGTCTGAATTGCCACTGTTGGGATGCCAGTGGCTCGTGGAAAACCGAAGCCCATCCGTGCGATTCGCCCAGCGACAACTGGCTTGGGCCGCAGAGTCTAGGTTTCAACCAGCCCACCTGCAAGCGACTGAACTGCGTGAAGAGGAATCTCGCGAATCTCGCCCGAGCCATCAGGTTACGAGCATCATGATAGGACTGATTGCACCCCTCACTTCGTCAGTTTGGGCAAGGTGGCTTGGGTTGTCTGCATTCGGTGAGTCTGATGGTTGTGCCTGCCATAACTGACGTTGAGTAATCGTTATGTGGCTTCTCCCACTCACTCCGATACTGACGAGGAGACCTTTCGGCCTGCCAGCGCTCAATGAGTGGGTCGTGCTTCGGTCGACCGGACGGTTGCTGGTGCCAATAGACGACGACACCCCTGAGGGTGGGCAGGCGACCACTGTGCCACTGAGCGAGCAACTCGGTTGCGACGCGGAACAGGTGACAGGAACCAAAAACTAGGAGTTTGAGATGTTTGGCCT
>JAYVOX010000056.1:0-10246 GCA_043757695.1 Schlesneria sp. | reverse complement strand
GCTATTTGCCAATGGATTGTAAAAATGGTTAACGGCGTTGCCCGGTGGGGCAAATACGGGCGGCATTCACACACCTGCAATCCGGTAGAGTCAGCAATCTTCTTTGCGAACTGCAAGAAGGTTGTCCTCACCTAAACAGGTGAGGCTTCGTTGCGTTGACAGAAGAGGATCGCGCGGCATGGACCACGAATTGGATTTCGCGATTTGGCATGAAGCCGTGTTCGTTCGCGTGTATTCGGTCGTCGCTTCCGAGACCACAATTGGGCGTGGTGAGGACAATGTGCTCCATCTGCCCGATCCCGCCGTTTCGCGGGCGCACGCGGTCCTCGTGAAGACCGGCTGCGAGTTCCGGATCCGCGACTTGGGGAGTCGCAACGGCACGTATCTCAACGGTAGCCCGATTCGTGGCGATGAGTTGGTGCGAGATCTGTCCGAGGTGCGGATTGGCCCCTATCGCCTGCGAGCCTCGCTCCGTCGAAACCGGACCAAGAACGACGTGGAACAGGACGAGGACTCGACTCGCTCGAATGTCATTCCGGTCGAGGCTTTCGACGAGATCGAACGCCGAGAACAGCGACTGACGCCCGCTCAGCGCCGCGTCTATGGCGAGTTGTTGAAAGGCCGCTCCGAAAAGGAAGTCGCCACCACGCTGGGCATCGGCGTGAACACCGTGCATTCGCACTCAAGGGCGATCTACAAAACGTTCGCGGTGTCTTCACGAGGGGAATTACTGGCCCTTTGCACGGCGCGTTCACCGCATTGATCTGGACGAGGGCCATAAGCCGCTTCGGCATTGGTTCTCGTTCCCAAGCTCCGGCTTGGGAACGCCGTCTTGGAAGCTCCAGCTTCGTGGGTTCCGAGATCGCGGTCTGTTCGTCACACCAAGCTGGAGCTTGGTGGCGGGCGTTCCCAAGCTGGAGCTTGGGAACGAGAAGGCGTGATGAAAGTTACGAAGCACTGCCGAACGTGAAGTCTCCGTTTTGGACATCGATCGTGATGCGGGAGCCTTCCTCGAACTCGCCTCCCAAGATCGCGTTGGCCAGTTCGTTTTGGAGGCGTTGCTGGATGACGCGCTTCAGCGGGCGAGCACCGTAGACCGGGTCGTAGCCTTCTTCGGCGAGTTGCTTCTTGGCGGCATCCGTGACCTCCAGCGTGAAGCCGTTGTCTTCGAGACGCTTCTGCAAACGGACCAGTTGCAGATCGACGATCTGTCGGATCTCGTGCTTCGTCAGCGGGTGGAAGACGATCGTTTCATCGACTCGGTTGAGGAACTCGGGCAGAAACTCTTTGCGCAGGGCGTGCATCACGCGGCGTTCAATCTCTTTGTCGTCCTCCTGCCCGGCGAGGTCCATGATCGTCTGGCTGCCGATGTTGGACGTCATCACAACGATCGTGTTCGTGAAGTCGACCGTGCGGCCGTGGCTGTCGGTGAGGCGTCCGTCGTCGAGCAGTTGCAGCAGCACGTTGAACACGTCGCGGTGAGCCTTCTCGATCTCATCGAGCAGCAGCACGGAGTACGGTCGGCGGCGCACAGCTTCCGTGAGCTTGCCGCCCTCTTCGTAGCCGACGTATCCCGGCGGGGCACCGATCAGGCGGGCGACCGAATGCTTCTCCATGAACTCGCTCATGTCGATGCGGACCATCGCCCGTTCGTCGTCGAACAGGAACTCGGCCAGTGCTTTGCACAGTTCCGTTTTGCCGACGCCGGTCGGGCCGAGGAAGATGAACGAACCAATCGGCCGGTTGGGGTCTTGCAGGCCGGAACGAGACCGTCGGACCGCATTGGCCACGGCCGTGACCGCCTCAGACTGATTGATCATCCGCCCATGAATGTGGTCTTCCATTTCGAGGAGCTTCGTTTTCTCGGTCTGCAACATGCGCGAGACCGGGATGCCGGTCCAGATGCTGACGACGCTGGCGATGTCGTCTTGAGTCACCTCTTCGCGCAGCAGCCGCTGTCCGTCATCGCCTCCGACCTCCGTGGCCTTTTGTTCGGCGAGGACGAGCTCCTGCTGAACTTGCTTCAGTTTCTTCTCGACATCGAACGCGCGCACAAAATCGTCGTTCGAGTTGGTGCGCTGCGCCTGTGTGAAGGCATGGTCGTAGTCGGTGCGCAGCTTCTCAATCTCTTCCTTCAGTGGGCGAATGGACGTGAGCGCGTCCTTCTCGACCTGCCAGCGCGTCTTCAGCGCGTTGACGCTTTCCTCGCGGTCGGCGATCTGCTTGCGAAGCTCTTGTAGACGAGCCTTGCTGTCGGCGCTCGGTTCCGACGCAAGGGCGGCCGCTTCGATTTGAAGCCGCGTCAGGTTCCGCGTCGCTTCGTCGATCTCGGCCGGCATCGAGTCCATCTCCATGCGGAGTTTGCTCGCCGCTTCATCGACGAGGTCGATCGCCTTGTCGGGCAGGAACCGGTCGTTGATGTAACGGTCGGAGAGTGTCGCGGCCGAGATCAGGGCGTCGTCGGTGATCCTCACGCCGTGATGCGATTCGTAGCGCGACTTGAGTCCGCGCAGGATCGAGACCGTGTCTTCAACGCTCGGCTCGTTGACGAGCACCGGCTGGAAGCGGCGTTCGAGGGCGGGGTCTTTCTCGATCGACTTGCGGTACTCGTCGAGCGTCGTCGCACCGACACAATGAAGTTCGCCGCGAGCGAGCGCCGGCTTGAGCAGGTTCGCCGCATCCATCGCTCCCTCGGACGCACCGGCTCCGACAACCGTGTGCAGTTCGTCGATGAACAGGATGACGCGGCCTTCCGCTTCGGAGACCTCTTTGAGGACGGCCTTCAAGCGGTCTTCAAACTCGCCGCGATACTTGGCTCCGGCAATGAGTGCTCCCATGTCGAGAGCGATGACTCGCTTCTCTTTCAAATTCTGAGGCACGTCGCCCTGCACGATGCGATGGGCGAGACCTTCGACAATGGCCGTCTTGCCCACGCCCGCGTCGCCAATCAGAACCGGGTTATTCTTCCGGCGGCGAGACAGCACCTGGATGACGCGGCGGATCTCCTGATCGCGTCCAATCACGGGATCGATCTTCCCGAGACGGGCCAGCGCCACGAGATCCTTGCCGTACTTTTCCAGAGCCTGGTACTTGTCCTCGGGATTCTGATCGGTCACGGTCTGCGAACCACGCACCGTCTTGAGTGCGTTCAGCACGTCGGCCTCAGTCACGCCGTTCAACTTCAAAACTCGCTGAGCCTGATCGTCCACCTGCGTCAGCGCGAGGAACAGATGTTCGGTCGAGACGAAGGCGTCCTTCATCACGTCCGCCTGCTGCTGAGCCTTCTCCAACACCTGCATCGCGGCGGGACTCGCCCCAACCTGACCGCCCGAAGCGCGCGGCAGCTTGTTCAAGTCGGCATCAATGATCCCGCGCAGTTGGCTGACTTGGATGCCGATCTTCTCCAGCAACGGCCGCACAATTCCCTGCTGCTCATCGAGCAATGCCTTGAGCAGATGCAGCGGCATCAACTGCGGATGCCCCTGCGACTCAGCAAACTGCTGCGCCGACTGGACCGCTTCCTGAGCTTTCACCGTGAGCTTGTCGGGACGGAAGGCCATGATGAAACCTCCTTCTGGGGGCAGTACGTCTACGGACCAATAGCCGTCGCGGTATTATTCCGCGCTCTTCTACTTGGAATAAATCTTTGCAATGTGCGGGATAACGGAGGTGACGAACAGGAGAGACCGGCGGGTAACAGTATCGCGAGCAACTTACTGACAGCAACGAAAACTAAATCTGAAGCGCCTTCAGGCAGACAGGGCGTTGGCAGCAATGCTCGCACCAACAGCGAATACAACATCAAGGAAACAGTCAGACGATTTGGTGTTGATGATTGTGACCATAGGCTTGCTCCTTAGATCAAGAGGTGTGTTGATCGGAAACTTGCTCAAGTAACGAGCCACATAAACGACGAACAGTACAGCAACCACGAGCATCGTTGACACCGCTCCCGTCACCCATGTCTGCCTGAAGGCGCTCCTTGTTTCAGACTTCGTGATTCATTAACTCTTCTTCTCAAACTCGGCGTCGATCACGCCGTCATCGGGCTTTGCGCCACCGGCGGCGGCTTCGGGAGCGGCTCCTCCTTCGGCACCCGCGGCATTCTGAACGTGCTGGGCGAGCGAGTAGCTGGCCTGTTGAAGACTCTCAACAGCCGAGTTGATCGCGGCGATGTCGGTTCCCTTTTCGGCGGCCTTCACTTTTTCGATACTCGCCTCGACGGCCGCCTTCGACGCGGCATCGAGCTTTGCCCCGTGCTCCTTCAAAACCTTCTCGATCTCGTAAACCGACATCGACGCCTTGTTCTTGGCTTCCGCCAATTCACGGCGCTGCTTGTCTTCGGCCGCGTGCGACTCGGCGTCCTTCTTCATCCGTTCGATCTCGGAGTTGTCGAGGCCACTGGAGTTCTCGATCCGCACCGAGTGCTCTTTGCCCGTCGCCTGATCCTTTGCCTTGACGTTCAGAATGCCGTTCACGTCGATGTCGAACGTAACTTCGACCTTTGGCTCGCCTCGGCGCGCGGGGAGGATTCCTTCGAGGTTGAACTGGTTCAACATGCGGTTGTCGCGCGCCATCGGCCGCTCACCTTGGAACACGCTGATCGTCACCGCCGTTTGTCCGTCGGCGGCCGTGGAGAAGGTTTCCTTCTTCGTCACGGGAATCGTCGAGTTACGCTCGACGAGAACCGTCAAAACACCACCTTCGGTCTCCAAACCAAGCGACAGCGGCGTCACGTCGAGCAACACCATGTCTTTCACGTCACCCGAGATGATGCCGCCCTGAATGGCCGCTCCGATCGCCACGACTTCATCCGGATTCACACCTCGATGAGGCTCCTTGCCGCCAAACATCTTCTTGACGAATTCCTGGACCTTCGGGACGCGAGTGGAGCCGCCGACCAGCACGACCTCGTCGATCTGGCTCGGCGACAACTTGGCGTCTCGCAGAGCGTTCTCCACCGGACCACGGCAACGTTCGACGAGGTGATCGACCATCCGCTCGAACTCGGCGCGAGTCACCGTCAGTTGCAGGTGCTTCGCTCCGCTGGCATCAGCCGTGATGAACGGCAGGTTGATGTCTGTCGATTGCTGGCCCGAGAGTTCCTTCTTGGCCTTCTCGGCCGCTTCGCGCAGCCGCTGCAAGGCCATCGCATCTTTGCGGAGGTCGATGCCGTGCTCGGCCTGGAATTTGTCGGCGATGTGCTTGATGAGGACTTCGTCGAAATCGTCTCCGCCAAGATGCGTGTCACCGTTGGTGCTGAGCACTTCGACGAGTTCGTTATCGACTTCGAGGACGGACACGTCGAACGTGCCGCCACCGAGGTCGAAGACGGCGATCTTTTCGTTCTTCTTGTTCTGCAAGCCGTAGGCGAGGGCTGCGGCCGTCGGCTCGTTGATGATCCGCTCGACCTTCAGACCGGCGATCTCACCGGCGTCTTTCGTGGCCTGCCGTTGAGCATCGTTGAAGTAGGCCGGAACCGTGATGACGGCGCGCGTCACCGTGTGACCCAAGTAAGCTTCCGACGCTTCCTTCAACTTGCGGAGAATCTGAGCCGAGACTTCCGGCGGGGTGTACGTCTTGCCGTGGACCTCGACCTTCACGTATTCACTCGGCCCGCCAACGACCTTGTAGGGGACCATTTTCTCTTCGGACTCGACCTCGTTGTGCCGACGCCCCATGAACCGCTTGATCGAGTACACGGTGTTCTTCGGATTCGTGACGGCCTGCCGCTTGGCGGGGTCACCGACCAATCGGTCACCCTTTTCGGTGTACGCCACGACGCTCGGGGTTAGGCGGTTGCCTTCCTGATTGGCGATGACTTTGACTTCGCCCCCTTCCATGACAGAGACGACCGAGTTGGTGGTTCCCAAGTCGATACCGATGATTTTTTCCTGAATGGCCATAATGCGTTACTCCCTAAAAATTGATTCCCAAGTGATGAAATACCGCCGAGAATGAGTGTGAACTGCACAATCGCCAGCTTGTTGTGGAAGTTGCCGCCATCTCAGTCGAGTTCAAATCAGATTTCTCACCAAAGCAAAGGTCGCGCCAGGCGAATTCGACGGCAACGGAACTCCGTAAGATGATTTTTTTAATGTTGTTATGACACATTAACTTCAAAAACTCTTGTCAGGAACCTCTCGCCTCCGCCAAAATGGCAACTGTCGCTTAAGGGGAAGTACTCCTTCTCGCAGCCGAAATGGCAGTTTGATGTAGACATCGATCAAATCGGACGAGCAGCCTCCATTCAGGCCCCGGTCGAAACAGTTGCCCGCTTGCAAATACGAAATCCCGCCAGTAAAAGAGTTTCCTCAATTTGGATGTTGAGCCGAGCCGTCATTTGAAAACGAGGATCGGTAATAATTCATGCAAGGAGGCATCCGCTTGGGTCGTCTCGTTGGAGGCTGGTTGGATGGCGAGTAAACCGGTGCCGAAAAAAGCTGCAAAATCAACATCTTCAACGGCTTCTGGAAAGCAGTCGCCCGCAGCTTCCTCTCCTGCGAAAAACAACGCCACGATTCAGGCTGAAATCGCAAAGCTCGATCTAGACATCCTTAAGCTCTTGAATCGCCGAGCGACGGCGACGATCAAGTTGATGGAGTCTTCCGCTGATCGTCGGATGGCGACTTACGATCCCCGCTCTGACGATGACCTCTTCGCGAAGCTGGAAGCCGACAATCCCGGGCCTTTAAGCCCGCGAGCGATTCGAGGCGTATTTCGCCAGGTTCTCAGTTCTGTCCGGAATCAGTCTCGCGTTCAACGCGCGGTGTATCTTGGTCCTGCGTATAGCTTCTCGCACATGGCGGCTATTGAACGATTCGGCGAATCTGCCGATCTGATCCCCGTCAACACGATTCCCGCAGTGTTTGAAGAAGTGAACCGCGGCCACGCCGATTTCGGTGTCGTTCCAATTGAGAACAGTACTGACGGTCGGATCATCGACACGTTGGACATGTTCACGCGTCTGCCGTTGAGAATTTGTGGTGAGATTCAACTGAGCATTCATCACAACCTGCTCGGTCGTTCACCAAGGGGTGAAATCAACGAGGTCTATAGCAAGCCTCAAGCGCTCTCTCAGTGTCGCGAGTGGGTCAGTAAAAACATGCCTCAAGCACGCATCATTGAGGTCACGAGCACCTCGACTGCGGCTCAGTTGGCACGCGATAAACCGGGTGCAGCGGCGATTGCCAGCAAGCAGGCGGCTGTCGAATACGGACTGCAAGTGCTGGCGGAACACATCGAAGACAATAAAAGCAATGTGACTCGCTTTGCGGTGATTGGCGACAAGCCGGTTGGCCCCAGTGGGAAGGACAGAACCTCAATTCTGTTGCAGATTCCTCACCGCCCCGGCTCACTTTCGGAGTCGTTGGCAATCTTCAAACAGTCCAAATTGAACTTGACTTGGATTGAGTCCTTCCCGCTCCGTGGCCCAGAAACCGGCTATATTTTTTTCTTGGACTGTGAAGGTCACCTCAAGGACAACAAAGTCAAACGTGCTTTGGAAGACTTGGCAAAGATGGCGGTCCGAATGGAAGTTTTGGGGTCGTATCCGCGCAGCGAACCAGTGGAGTGATGCTTCTCGATCTGAGTCGCTCCTGCCATCAAGTATTTTGACGGGCGATCTGCAGAAGTAAGTTTGTTGGTAGCCATTTGGTTTCACTTGCCCGCGCGTGATGCCAGAATATCAATCGAGCGGGGCTAGAGGATAATGCGATGCGGCGTCTGTTTGTGGCTGGAAACTGGAAGATGAACACGACTGCGTCTTCTGCGCAGGCTCTCGCCAGTGAGGTCGCTGCGGCGGTGAAAAGCAGTCAGCCGGATGTCGATGTTGCGATCTGTCCGCCGTTTCCGTACCTCATTCCTGTTGGCCATTCCATAGCGGACAGCCCGGTGATGCTGGGTGGTCAAAACGCTTATTTCGAGAAGTCGGGGGCTTTCACAGGTGAGACTTCTCTTGAGATGCTCGTTGATGTGGGTTGCCGGTGGGTGGTTATCGGCCACAGTGAGCGACGGCAGTACTTCGGCGAGACTGACGAACTGATCAACAAGAAGATCCACGCCGCTTGGCAACGCGGGCTGGACGTGATTTTTTGTGTGGGAGAGGTCTTGCAGGATCGAGAGGCGAATCGCACCGAGTCGGTCTTGAATGCTCAACTTCAAGGTGGTCTTGCTGAAGTTGACGCCAGCCAACTTCACAAGCTTGTGATTGCTTACGAGCCGGTGTGGGCGATTGGTACCGGTGTGACGGCTTCTCCGGAGCAGGCCGAAGCGGCACATGCGTTCATTCGAAATTGGTTGGTCCAGAGATTTGACCAACCCTCGGCGGATGCCATGCGGATTCAATATGGCGGTAGTGTAAAGACCGACAACGCTCTGGAATTACTTTCCCAGCCCAACGTGGATGGTGCTTTGGTCGGCGGAGCGAGCCTGAAAAGCGACCAGTTTCTCGGCATCATTGCGGCCGCAGCGAAGCTAACCGCGAATTGATGCAGTCAGGATTCTTTTCGAGTCTGCTCGGAGTTCTCGCCGCGATGTTCGAGCGGTGAATAGGGATGTTCAAGATGATGTATCTGGCTTATGCGTTGATGACCTTGCACATGTTCGTTGGGATTTTCCTGATCGGACTTATCCTACTCCAACGGGGGCGGGGTGGTGGTTTAGCCGGAGCGTTCGGTGGTATGGGAGGCCAAAGCGCATTCGGCACCAAGGCTGGTGACATCTTCACTCGGATCACGATCGGCGTGGCGATCTTCTGGATCGTGCTGGCGTGTGTCTGCATTCTCGTCGTGAACGCCGCTGTTAAGAACACTCAAAATCGCAAAGCCTTTTTGAAAAACGAGTCGGTCATCAGTGCTCCTGCGGATAGCAAATCGGATACGGGTGATCTCAAGCCCGACGAGGCACTGAAAGGCGATGGCGCGACCGAGAAGAAATCCGATGGGTTGGGGGCGGCCAAAGCCGATTCCACAACGAAATCCGATGGTGCTGTTGAAGTCAAACCTGTCAGCGATGGTGATGCCCCTTCAACTCCTGCAAAGCCCGATGCTCTTGAAGACAAAGAGGCCAAGCCAACAGTCGAAGCGGAGAAAGACAAACCCGCATCCTCAACTCCACCGAAGTCTGAGTGAGCGATTGATCGCTTCGGAGCATTGAGACTCAACCAAGTCGGCCGATCCGATTTGGATTGGGTTGACTTCAGCCACTGAAGCCGCTTCCACTCGGCTTCATGACCATCGCGGTTCCTATTGCTGATTGAGTAATGAGTTCGATTCGCACTCGCTTTCAGTCAGCCTTCAATGCGGAGTGACGCACAGTGCTATTGAGCATGACTGGCTTTGGAGAAGCGCGAGAGCAAGTGGGCGACGTACTCTGCCGAGTCGAAATCCGCAGCGTCAATAATCGTCACTTCAAGCTGTCGCTGCGTTGCCCCGATGGCTTTGCTCACTTGGAGAATGAAATCGAACGCCTGCTGCGTGAGACCATTTCTCGCGGAAGCGTTTCACTGGTGATTCGATTGGAACGCTCCGCCAACACGAATTCCCCGCAGATCAATCAGGCGGTCTTAGCGGGCTATTGGAAACAGCTTCAGAATGTGTCACAGGTCTTGGGGACGGACACTCCTTCGCTCGGATCGCTGCTCACACTACCGGCCGTGATTGAGGATGGCCGTTTCGACACGGAGACCGTCCAACAGTTGTGGCCGCTCGTCGAGAGCAACGTTCGGGCGGCAGCCATGCGAATGGGCGAGTTCCGCCAGCGTGAGGGAGCGTCGATGGCGATCGAGATGCACGTTCAGTGCAAGGCGATTGCGGCGCAGGTCGATCGAGTGGCGAACTTCTCCCCTCAAGTCATCATCGAATATCGCGCGAAGTTGCTCCAGCGTGTGAACGACTTGATGAAAGACTTGGACTCACGCATGGGTCCGTCGGACGTGCTACGTGAGGTCGCTCTGTTTGCCGATCGGTGTGACATCACGGAAGAGATCACTCGCCTGCGAAGCCACTTGTCGCAGTTTTTGAAGTTACTGGACGATGCCACATCACAGGGACGCAAACTGGACTTCATGTGCCAAGAGTTATTTCGTGAAGTGAATACGATCGGGTCTAAAGCCAATCACGTCGAAATTTCTCATGCCGCAGTGGAGGCCAAAGTGGCTGTCGAGCGGATGCGCGAGATCGTTCAAAACGTGGAGTGACCGACAGTGGCCGAGATGTTCGACCTGTCCCGTTCGTTTCAAGTCGTG
>JAYVOX010000055.1:0-2766 GCA_043757695.1 Schlesneria sp. | reverse complement strand
ATCCCTCCCGTGTCGGTTCGAGGGGCGAAGCGACTCACCCTCAAAGTCGATTTCGGCCAACAAGCCGATGTCGCCGACTACGCCAACTGGTGCGAGGCCGTGCTCATTGGCGAGCCGAAGTGAGATCATCGAAAGTGGTCGTTACGGCTCGGTCCAATCTTCGACTACCAACTCGGAGATTCTCGAAAACTCACCAGTATTATTTGTGACCAACGTCACACCCAAGCTGAGCGCATGCGCGGCGATCATGTTGTCCAAGGGGCCGATCGGTGTTCCGCGACTCTCCAAATCGGATCGGACATGACCGTATGCGTCAGCGGCGTCCGCATCGAATGGCACCGTTTCTAGTGCCATGAGAAACGCATCCAGAGCCATGTGATTTTTGGGTGAATTGAGGCTCTTGTCTGCTCCGTATCGCAATTCAGCCAAAGTGACCGTGGAGATTCCGACATCGCCCGCTTGCTGTTGGCGTAGGTGACGCAGAACCGACAGCGACTTCTGACGGATGACAAACACACAAATGTTGGTGTCGAGAAGGTACTTCACTCGAACATCGCCTCTCGTAGTTGTTCGACGGATTGATCGCGATCTTGCATGAAGTCGCCGGTGAACTGGTCGAGGCTCTCGGCCATCAATTCCCACGGGTCGGCGTCCTTGGGGATCAACAGCACCGACCGGCCAACACGCTTCAAATACACTTCGCTCGTGTCGAGTTGAAACCCGTTCGGCAGTTGCACGGATTGACCGTGACCGCCAGTTATGACCGTTGCTGTCACCATTATTTCTAGCCTTCATAAAGCCGCCACACGTCGGCTTCGATGGTACTTGTTCGCTTCATGACCGGCAATCAGCGTCTTCGCTGGGGGTCGCAGAATTCGGGCTGCATGGCTGCGGGAGAACTCGGTTGGAGATTTGTCCCCGCCGCCTTTCTCGCGTTCCTATAGCCTGCTTACAATCGCGGCCCCGCTTACAAGGACTGCGCTGTCATGCTGCTTGCACCGTTGGCTGCTTCACCGTTGATGGTCAACCCGATCCCGCCCGCCGTCATCTCACTGATGTTTGGAGTGGCGGTTTTCTTGTTTGCGTGGACGATCTGGCGGACGCTCGCCACGGATGATCTCACGCAGGACAACGAGTGGCGGTACGACGTGAACCGGATCAACGAGCTGCGTCGAGTCAGTCCGTTTTTTCGGACGCTGCAACCGCTGGTGCAGGCGTTCGCGCGATTCAATCGCGGGGCGTTCGTCGAGCAGCTTCCGGAGATCGGGCGGGAGATTCAGGCGGCGGGACTCGCGCGGTTCTGGACGGCTGAAGAGTATCTCGCGCGGATCGAGATTCAGGCCCTGATGCTGTTGCCTCTGTATGTCTACGCGAGCACGCAGATCATGGGACCAGCAGGGATCGTGATGGCAATCATGTCCACAATTTTGACCGGCTATCTGCTCCGCCGTCGCCTCCGCAACACGGCGCGGTATCGGCTGGTCCTCATCAAGCGACGGATGCCGTTCCTACTCGATCTGGTCACGCTGCTGATGGAGGCCGGGTCCACATTTTTGCAGGCGTTGAAAGAGGGTGTCGATGAGTTCCGCGAGCATCCTGTCGGGGTCGAGTTCGGTCGAGTCCTCGGCGAACTGAACATGGGCAAGGGCCGCACTGCTGCGCTTGAGTCGATGCGTGACCGGCTGCACGACGATGAGATCACCGGCATCATCGGCGCGATCATTCAAGGGGAGCAACTCGGCACACCACTGGCGAGAATTTTTCGTACTCAAGCCGATGTCTTACGACTCAAGCGCAGCCAGCGGGCCGAGACTTTGGCGGGAGAAGCCGCCGTCCAGATGCTGCTCCCCGGCGTACTCATCATGGCATCCACCGTCCTCGTGATTTTGGGTCCCTTCGTGCTCAATATGGCCACCACTGACATCCTGAATTGAAGCCTGCATGTCCACTGTTTCCACCACCATTGCCAGTCTCACCGTGACCAGCGGCCCCGATCGCGGGAAAACGTTCGCGCTGCATGAGGAGTTCGTCCACGTCGGTCGCGCCGACGATTGTCAGGTGCAACTGACCGATCCTCAGGTGGAGGACGTGCAGGCCTCGTTGGCCAATCGGAACGGACGATTCGCGATCATCACGGCATTTGAAGAAGCCGTGTCCGTCGATGGCAAGCCGCTCTCGGCCGAGCAGTGGGTCTGGTTGCCAGCCCAGGCCACGATCAACGTCTCGTCCAAGACGACGCTGTTTTTTTCGTGCGGCCTGGCATCGGGGACCGATCACGAAGACTCTCACTCGAAAAAGCGGAGTGAATCTTCTCCGGCGGTCGAGCCGCCAACGTCACTCCCCTCGAAGACCAAAGGCCGCAAACCGGGCACGAAGAAGAGTGACGGGACGACGCGCACGGTTGCCAAGTTCATCACCGATCGCGCGGGTGAGACATTGGTGCGACTCGGTGAAGATGGTCATCTTCCCGAGCTGGCGCTCTCGGAATCGATCGCGCCGAAACTCGACAAACGAAAGCAGCGAGCTTCACAGGGAAACCCGGCCTTGATCTATGGTGCGCTCGGCTTCAGCCTACTCATGTCGCTGGCAATGCTCTTCCTCGATCCGGCGGTGACGGACGAACGATCGCAATCCAAAATGGAGGCGCGTCAATTGGTGATGCAGAAGTACGTGGGAAGCGAAAAGGAACCGATCAAGCCGTACCAACAATTGCTCCGCGATGCGGGCCTCGCCCATTCGCGCGGCGACTTCAAGTCCGAGCGTGCG
>JAYVOX010000054.1:0-10249 GCA_043757695.1 Schlesneria sp. | reverse complement strand
ACCTTCAAGACGAAGGACATCGGCTACGCGATCGAGTCGGCCGACACCTGGTTCCGTCCCGTCGATACAAAAGACGGGCCGGATGGAGCGATCTACGTGGCCGACTGGTACGACGGACAACTCGCGCACACCGCCAACTACCAAGGCGGCCTCGATCGCGACAACGGTCGCATCTACCGCATCCGCCCCAAAGAATCTCTGAGCGGGGGACGTAAGTCCCCCGGTTCTTCGGCGTCAGCCGCATCCAAGACAGGAACCGAGGGGCTGACGCCCCCCGCTCAGAAGGCCGATTTGAAGAAGCTGACATCGCCGCAGTTGGTCACTTTGTTATCTCACGCCAACCGCTGGCATCGCGAGGCCGCGCGGCGAGTCCTCGCGGATCGCAGGGATGCGTCCATCGTTCCTGCTCTCCAACAAAAGCTCTTCGCCGAGCAGGGGCAGACCGCGACGGAATCCCTGTGGGCGCTGTATCTCTCGGGAGGACTCGACGAGGCAACGGCCCTCAAGGCGATCGATCACTCCGAACCGCAGGTCCGTTTGTGGACGGTGCGGTTGCTGGGTGATGAGCGTCGTCTGCCATCTGACATCGCCGCGCGAGTTGCCAATCTCGCGCTGACCGAGCCGAACATTGAAGTCCGCTGCCAATACGCCGCGACGGCCAAGCGGCTTCCGCCGGAACAGTCGCTCCCCATCGTCCGCAGTCTGATGATGCGAGACGAAGACGCCACCGACGCCCGTCAACCGCTGATGATCTGGTGGGCACTGGAGGCGGCGATCAGCTCGGAACTCATATCTTCCTCCCTCTCCTCGGCGGGGAGGGCCAGGGAGGGGGGCCGAGTTGCGAAAGAAACCTCCACACCCAGCAGCCCCCCTCCCCAACCCTCCCCGCCGAGGGGAGGGAGTGAAGACAAGGCCAACCGCGTTCCGCAGACATCGCTCGCTGAATTTGACGACCTCGAACTCTGGAAACGTCCGCTCGTCCAAAAGGACATCCTGCCGAGGCTGATGCGCCGCTTCGCCTCGACCGGTCAGCGATCTGATCTCGCGATCTGTGCCCGGCTGCTCCAGCAGTCGCCCACGGCGGACACGACCAAGGCGCTGATGCAGGGGTTCGAGGAAGCCTACGCGGGACGGTCGATGAACAACGTTCCGCCGGAACTTGTCGCGGCCCTGTCGGCGGCGGGAGGAGGTTCACTTTCGCTGAAGGTCCGTCAGGGAGACACCGCCGCCATCGACGAAGCGTTGAAAGTCATCACCGATGAGAAGTCTCCGCCCGGTAAGCGAGCCGAATACGCAAACCTGTTCGGCGAAGTGAGGCAACCCAAGGTGGTCGGCCCGCTGCTGGAGACTCTTTCCAAAACATCCGACGATGGCTTGAAAGCGGCCATCCTGTCGTCGCTCCCCGCCTACGGAGACGATCGCATTCCGAGCGAGGTACTCAAGCAATACGGCCAGATGACCGACGACATCCGTGCGGTGGCCCAGTCGCTGCTCGTCAGTCGCAAACCGTGGTCGCTCGCGCTGGTCGAGGCGGTTGATCGAGGCGACATCGGCGCGAAGTCCCTGCCGGTGGAAACGGTTCGCCAACTGACGGTCCACCGCGACGAACGCCTCGCCTCGCTGATCGCCAAGCACTGGGGGAGCGTCGAGGGGGCGACGACCGCCGAGATGCAGTCGCAGCTCGAAAAGTATCAGGCGATCCTCAGCGGCCCCGGCGATCCGTATCCGGGCAAGAAACTGTACATGCAAATCTGCGGCAAGTGTCACACCCTGCACGCAACGGGAGGCAAGATCGGCCCCGACCTGACCGCGTACAAACGCGACGACGTCAGGCGCATGCTGCTCAACGTCATCAACCCGAGTGCCGAAATCCGCGAGGGCTTTGAAACCCTGGTCGCCGTCCTGAACGATGGCCGGGTCGTCACCGGCTTCCTCGTGGAACAAGACCCTCAATCGGTCTCGCTCAGGAGCACCGACGGCCAAACCGTCACCCTCTCCCGCGCCGACATCGATGAACTGATCCCACAAAAGAAGTCCCTGATGCCCGAAGGCCAGTTGAAAGACCTCACGGAAGAACAAGTCCGCAATCTGTTCGCGTACCTGAGAAGCACGCAGCCGTTGAATGATTGATTCTTGCGTGGACAACCACCCCTGTGAGACTCAGACTGAATGCGAAAGGTTCTTGTCAGGAGCCAACATAAAGGAAGCACAAATGTCGATTACCAATGATTTGTCGCCCGATGAAGTCGCTGAGATGCGTGAGATCACTCGCGCTGCAGACGATGCGACCGGTGTGAGCATTGCCGCGCGAGAGTACGTCCGCTGGAAACGGCTTTGCGAGTTGAAAACCGCCTCGGGACAGTTCGAGTTCGACGACAACGGGCAGCAGCTTGAAGCGAATGAACTGACCAAGCCAGAGGATGGCACAGAGACTACTCCGTGAGACCTTGATCCGTTTTGTGAGCCATAGAAACTGATGCGAGTCACCGCTCAAGCAAGCCCCGATCCAGCGAGAAACCGATGAATGATCCCGTCATTATCGACACCTGTGTCTGGGCGTCGTTCTTTGCGAAGCCACACTCGCCCGAGAAGCGCGCCGTGGACGCATTGCTCGACGCGGATCGAGTCGTTGTGATCGGGCCGATTCTCGCGGAAGTCCTCATCGGATTTCGACGGCGGGAACAGGCGGACTGGGTGGCGTCGCGTTTGCGAATGGCCCATCAGGTGGAAATCGGCTGGGATGACTGGTGTCAGGCGGCGTCACTGGGAAGACGTATTGCGGCCACCACGCACGGCGTCCCGCTGACCGACCTCGTCGTGGCCGCCGTTGCCATCAGAACATCGCTGAGCGTCTTCACCGTCGATCCACACGTCGATCTCTTCCCCGACGTTCACCGCTTTCAGCTCAAATGACCAATGCCGAATGGCCTGATCCCCGAAGGCCAACAGAAGGAACTCACGGAACTGCAATCTGTTCGCTTATCTGCACATCACGCAGCCGCTGAATGATTGAGGATTATCCATGTTGCGAACGACGGTGCATATCCAGTGCGAAGCAACGAACTGGTTAACTCTTGGCCCGTATCGTCGATTGAGAAAGTTGTTGTCTGAGTGGCACGAGCCACCCGAGCACGGTCGCGGAACGACAAAAGACGGAGTCTTAAATTGGTTGAGATTTGATCTTTCGGACAATCACCACACGGCCCAGCATCTCGCAGAAGTTGCCTCGCATCTCGACGAATATCTGACATTCATCGCAAACGAGCGGTCACGCGCATATCCAACCGTTCTGCAAGTGTGGCTATTCACAACTGGCACTAACGGTCACGAGAAGCAAAACTTTACTCGTCGGTTTCGACTCGATCCGGCATTGCTGCTCAAGTTGGCAGCCGCCGGAATTGGATGGGATTTGGAAGTGTGCCCCTGCGGTGGAAATGAGTGACCTAGGGTGCGCCGAGTCTTCAGGACGCATCTCACACCCAATGTTCAACAGAGCGGTGCGTCTCGAAGACTCGACGGCACCCTACGCGAGTTCCAAACATTTGACCTGGTCTTGAATGACCGTTTCCAATCCAAGGATGCTAGCAGCAACGAAAGGGTGAGCCATGAGCGAGGTCATGTTGACGGTGCGGGATGCGGGGCGGAGTTTACATGGAACCGTGCATGGGGCGACGGCGGATCGGGTGGTGGCGGCGTTGTCTGCGGAACCGCAGACGATTGAAGAGTTGGATGAGGCCATGCGGCGTTGGGAACGGCGCGAGGTGGGGCGGAGTGCGTTCGGTCACTTCCGGACGGGGGACGATGAAACGTCCTGGGATGCGGGGGTGGTCATCATCGATCTGGCGGATCGCTTCATCGCGTATGAATCGACGTGGTCGAACTTCAGCATGGAAGGGAGCGAGAACTACCACGACGGCAGTCAGGCCACCGACCACTGGTTCAACTTTCGCCTTCCGTCGGACTGGCGCATGGAGAACTCGCTCGAATGTTGGCGGTCGATCGCCGATTCGCGCAGGGCCGAGCGGGCGATGGTGCCGCCGCTCGACTGGCGCGTCGTCGCGTATGACTCGATCTGTGACGAGATCGCGGCCGAGTGTGGTCGAATGTGGCGCGAGGGCGTTCGCGCCAATGGTTCGACGACGGAAGAATACGCCGCGTTCGCAACGGTCCGCGCGGCAATTCGGGAGTCTCACGCGAAGTGGTTGTTGACGGCTCGTGACGATCTGCGCGGGCGGTCTCCGCGCGAGTTGTTCTTCGAGCATCAAAATCGCATCGACCTCGATCTTCAGTGGCGCGGCTCGCAGTGGTCGATGCTCGGAAGCTGCCCCTCGGGATTGTCGCGTGAGGCACACGCCTTCCGCTACGGCGGGGCGGGGACTCACGAATGGGTGCTGCACTACGAGATGGTGCGTCACCTCTACTGGGAGTGCTGGGAGCGTGTCTCATCGTTCGGGGCCGTGGGTGAGCGAGTCGATGCGACGGCCGAGGCGGCGCGATTGCGGAAGGTCCGCGACGAATGGCTCGACACGCCGCAGTTCGAGGACTTGAGCGGACGTGCTCCCCGCGATGCAATCGACCGCGAGCGGATGCGGCTGCCCGAGGGCGTCTCCGGCAGGGAGGCTCACGTCGATTGTGACTGTCCGATTTGCCAGATGATGATGGAGTCGAACGATGTCTATTTCTGGCATCTCGACGGCTGCAACATGGACGACGAGTTCGCGTTCTCGTACCACGAGACGCGCGAGGAGTACGACAAGCAACAGCAGGAATACGCGGAATGGAGTGCCGAGTTTGATCGCAAGCAGGCCGAACGCAAGACGCTGGGACTCGACGATGAGAACCAGCCGTGGTCGCGATCGTACGTCAATTGGGACTATCTCAGCGACGAGCAGGCCGGACGGTACTCGGCCTTCACGCTGTTGTTTGGTGTCGGCTGCCAACTCGCCGAGTTGAACTGCGACCTCAAGCAGTCCGATCCCGACACGGAAGCCCCGTCGCAACTGAACCGCGATTTCGGCAACCTGCGTGCGGTGCTGAATGACCGTGACGAGGCCTTGATCGAACCGGTTCTCCACAAGTTTCGCGAGACCCTGGCCGACGTGGCCGCGACACACGTGAACGCAGCCGCCAAGTGCGAGGCCCTCTCCACAACGCTCGCGCGCCTGACGAGACGGCTCGACGACGAGGACGCCTTCGACGACAAGCCGTTCACTGAAAACGATGACGAATGGAACGGCAACCCGTTCGGCTGCGACGATGATCCCGACGAATTCGATCGCCGTCGGATCGATGACGTGCCGTTCTGAGATGCGAATCGTCTCACATGGTTGCACTCCGTCCGTATCGACCTCATGAACCATCATCGAGAAACACTTTCGAGACCGCCCGCCATGCCAAAAGTGATTTTTACCCAGAACCTGCAACGCCACATGGAAACACCGCGCGGAATGTATGCCGGGACGACAGTGAAGGAGGCGTTGGACAGCGTCTTCCAGACGGAGACGGTCCTGCGCGGATATGTGCTCGATGAGCAGGGACGGTTGCGTCAGCATGTGGTCGTGTTTGTCGATGGGAAACCGTTGCAGGACCGCGTCCGATTGTCAGATGCCGTGCGGGAGCAAAGTGAAGTGTGGGTGATGCAGGCGTTGTCGGGTGGGTAAGAGTAAGCCAGAAGCCCCCTCACCCGAGCCCTCCCGATCTGCCTTTTTCAACGGGCTGTTAGGTCTCGCGTATCGATCACGGGCAGACGTAGTGGAACTCGTGAGAGTTCAGGCCGAAGTCTCACGAGTTCGGCTACGCCAGTTATTGATGCGCCAATCCTTGGCCCCGGTAGGCAACCGGCATGAGTTCTCTGGCCCACACTAACCCGAAGTGTGCGTGAGGGAGTCCATTGCACGACGCCCTCGCTCACGCTGCGGGTTGGTAATTTATGTCCTGCTGGTCGCCGAAGAAGCAGCACGGATCGACGGCGAGGACATCACGCCAGTACTTCCAGCACCGGCTTGCAGCCGAAATCGACGATCGGAATTGGTCTCGCTCCGACGTGGTATTCCTTTTTGTAGTCGATGCCGAGCGCCGTGAAGATCGTGGCAAACAGTTCGCCCGACCTCAGTTCGCCCTCTTCCACCTTGTGACCGTCGGCGTCGGTCTTGCCGTAGACCGAGCCACCCTTGATGCCGCAGCCGGAGAGCGTGCAACTCCAGGCACTCGCAAAGTGGTCACGGCCGAGGCTGGCGTTGATGTTCGGCGTGCGGCCGAACTCGGCGAGCGTGATGACGAGTGTCGTGTCGAGCAGCCCGCGCTGCTTGAGGTCGTCGAGCAGCGCCGACATGCCCTGATCGAGGTCCGCACAGAGTTCGAGGTGCGTTTCAAAGTTCTGGCCGTGGCTGTCCCACCAGGCGCGAGCGACTTTCACGAACGGAACACCTGCTTCGACGAGCCGCCTTGCGATCAGGCATTGCTCCTGAAACTGAGTCGGCCCGTAGAACTCGCGCGCGGACGGCGACTCCTGCGCGATGTCGAACAGTTTTTCGCTCGCCATGATGCCGCGAACTCGTTCATACGCCATGCCGTGACTGGCGACCGAGGCGTTGTAACGCTTGTCGCTGAACCGTTTGGCCAGCAGTTTCTGGAGGTCGGCTCGTTCCTGATGATCGACTTCGGTGATCGACTCGGGGCGACGAATGTTCGGCGGGATCATGCTCTCGGTGAGAAACGTCGGCGCGTAACGGGCTCCGAGGAACCCCGAGCCGCCCTTGTGACGGCCTTCCGTTTCGGAGTACATCGACACGTAATCGGGCACCTGACTGTCGGCCCGTCCCAACTCGCGGGCGATCAGCGCACCGAGGTCCGGATAATCGACGGCCTGTTCCATCGCCCGGCCGGTCTCCATCAATCGCGTCCCGCCGCCGTGGTCGGCGTTGCGAGTGTTCAGCGAACGAATGACAGCCGTCGTCTTCAGCCGCTGCGCCATCTTCGGCATCAACTCGCTGATCTGCACGCCAGCGATGTCGGTCTGAATCGCACGAAATGGACCGCCCGTCGGTCGCCCCGGCTTCGGATCCCACGTCTCCAACTGACTCGCGCCGCCGCCCAGCCACAACAGAATCACGCTCTTTTGTTGACGCTTCAGTTCCCCGGCGAGACACGGATTCTTGAGCAGATCCAGCACCCGCATGTTCGTCGCGAAGGCCGTCGCTCCGGCGAGGCCGCTCGCCCCCAAGAAGCTTCGTCGCGAGACGCCGTGTTCCGGCGATCCACAGAACGGCAAGTGCATTAGGGACATGGCTTTTCCTAATTTGGAGTGCTCCGGCTCGACGGAGCTTTCAAATTTTCACTTTTCAATTCAGGCCAAGAAAATTTTCAAAATGCCAAAGCGGTGTCGAGCCACCGCACTCCAAAGTGTCAGTGATTGAACCTCAATTCGGGACTGGTCAGCAGTGCCCACACCATTTGTTTCGTCGCGGCAAGCGGATCGGCGTCTCGTTTGGCGAGGTACTGTTCGCACGCGGCGACTTCCTCGGCGGAGGGTGCTCGCGAGAGAGTGGCCCAGTAGGCGGAGGCGATTCGGGCGGGGCGGTCGGTTTGTTGCTTGAGGACTCCGACGAGGCGGTCGTTCCCGTCTCGCAGATAATTGTCAGTGAACTGCGGGCTGTTGGCGAAGAGCAACGCTTCATCCACGCCGACTTGAAAACTCTCGCCGGGAAGTTCGAACTGATTCGCGACCCCTTCGACCTGCCGGTCGAGTTCTTCCCGCCGCTTGAGCCACTTGTCGGCGTCCGCCATTTGTGAAGCGAAGTTGTCGGGAGCCTCGCACGCGACCTGCAATGACAACGCATATTGTCGCGGCGAGAGTGGTCGGACGAGGGCGACTGCGAAGTGATCGGGTGCAGGCGTCTCGGTCGATCCGCTCCATTCGCTCGACCGCGCGTAGACTTCGCTGAGGACGATGCCTTTCACCAACCGCCGCAGTTCGTACTTGTGAGCGATCAGGTCGCGCGTGAGCCATTCGAGCAGATCGGGATGACTCGCGGGATTGGCCGAGTGCATCTGATCGAGCGGATGAACCAAGCCTCGACCGAGGAACATCGCCCAGACTCGATTGACGATGTTGCGGGCGAGCATCGTTTGGTTTTCGGATTGCAGCGCCAGTTCAACGAGCTTCGTGCGCGGGCTGAAGTCGGGGCGAGCGGGCGGTCCCGCCTTGTCGTCCTGAATCTGCCTCTTGACCTCTTCGTCACGCTGCTTGCGGACATCGGCACTCACTTCGACCACCGGCTCGTCGATCGTGGCTCCGGTCAGGAACATGAACTTCGCGACCTTGTCCTCACCCTTCGTCGTCTTGAACTTCACTTCGCCATTGAACTTCTCGGCCAGCCCGTTCTTCTTCGTCTGGTAGGTCCGTTGGAAGAATGAGGTCATGCCGAAGTAGTGATCCTGCTTCCAGTCCTCGACGAGCGGATGATCGTGGCACTTGGCACAACTGACGTTCACGCCGAAGAAGACCGTGGTGGTCTCGTTCGTCAGTTCGTCGAGTTCCCGCACGCGCGACTTGAGAAACGTCAAAGCCGGTTTGATTTCGGCGTCGTCTTCGCTGCCGATCAGCATGTCGCGAAACATCTGGTCCCATGATCTGCCGCTGCGAACGGACTTGAGCAGGTACTCGCGCCACTCGTTGTTGCTTCCCTTCTGGCCACTCATCAACAACGTGTCGAGTTCGTTCCGAAAATGCAGGACAAAGTCGGGCGAGGCCATCAGCCGCTCGACGAGTTTCGCTCGCTTGTCGGCTTCGGTTGAGTTCGCATAGCTCTGCACTTCGGTCACCGTCGGGATGCGGCCTGCCACATCGAGTGTCGTCCTGCGAACCAGCGTGCAGTCGTCGGCGAGCGGAGCGTGTTGGATCTGCTTCTCGACCAACCGTTGCTGCACGTAGTGGTCGATCACCTGTTCGACTGGCATCTCGGGCGCGAGCAACTCAGCGGCGCAGATTTTGCCGGAGATGAAGCCGCACGAGATCAAGAGGAGTGTGCGAATCAGAGCCATGGGAACTCAGATCAGTGAGGAAGGAATCGGCGAGGCGGATCGGCGGAGGGTTGGCAGGAGTCGCTGAGCAGTGCCAACGTCTCGTCGGCATCAGCCTTACTGTCGTCCATGTGGGCTGGCTCAGATTAGCGGCTCCTGATGGCTCGGGCAATCCGCATTGATTTGATGAGGGCACGGTGGTCGCGTGGCCATCACGGTGGCGAGTTGGCGGGTCGCGACGATTGTACGGACAGAGACTCGTCGCGCGGTTGCAGCGTCGTGCAATGTCTGCCGCAACTCATCCCCGGTTGCAGGTCGATCTCTCCGATATGAATTCTTCATGAGATTTTGAAGTCTTCATCAAAAAGAGCTTCGAGGCTTGGTGAGTTCTCGGTGAGAACGGGAGTCAGCAGCATGAGTCGTGTATCGGTCTCCAGTGAACGGCTCCTCGGACGTGGCCTCCGCGCCGTAGCACCGGGTGTGAATTCCCTGCCGTTGGCAGACGAGCTTCCCGCATGGCTGCATCCGCTCCCCGGCGTCAAGAACTTGGCTGAGCGGTTGGGAATGCCGGAGTTGCGTCGTCGATTGCTGCACATGGTTCCCGGTCTCGCGCCGTGTTTGCTGTGGGCCATCCCGCATCAAGACCCGTGGGGACCGTTGCTGATTGGAATCACGATTGCCGTGGCGCTGGGGGTCGTCGTGTTTGCGATGCGGCAGGCGCAGGCGTTTGCTCGACCAGGTGAAGAGCAATGGGGCGCGGCAGTAATCGGATACGTCGTTCCTGTGGTCGCCACGATGTTGCTGTTGCCGGGGCGATCGGAATTGGGAGTGATGACGCTGGGGATCATGGCGTTGGGAGATGGTTCGGCGGCGCTCGGTGGCCTGGCGTGGGGAGGTCGTCGCCTGCCGTGGAACCGCCGCAAGACTTGGACGGGGATTTTCTGCTTCGTTGTCGCCGCTACCACGATGTCATCGTTGTACTACTGGATGGAGGCTCGTCCCGGTGTGCCGTTCTTCGTGGCGTTGATGATCGCAGCAGTCGCTTCGCTGGCGGGAGCCATTGTCGAATCGCTGCCACTGAAGTCTCACGACAACTTGCGAGTCGGTACCACCGCCGCGTTGACGGGCCTGATGATGCACTTCGTATTGCTCGGTTGGTGAGACGAGCGATTGGATTGCGACCGATTACCCATGGATGGGTTCACCGATGAGTTTGCTAGAAGCCCGC
>JAYVOX010000053.1:0-10259 GCA_043757695.1 Schlesneria sp. | reverse complement strand
GGATGGGCACTCTTGCCCGTCCGGTTTGAAGACCGAAATCAGGACGGGCAAGAGTGCCCATCCTACGCCGCAGTAAGACAAGTTTTGCCGTCGTTACTCGGCACTGATGCAGTAGAGCGTCGAACTGGACCGGAGGAACAGCGCGCCGTCGCTGATGGCAGGGGTCGAGTTGAAGATACTCTCGTCGGACACGGATGAGACTCGATTCACGGCCAGCAGCTTGTACTCCGCTCCCAACTCCACGACGTAGGTTTCGCCCGAGCGGCCGACGAAGTACATGCGACCATGCGAGGCGACTGGTGAGGCATAGTCTTGCCCACCGCGTCCGCCGCCACCAAACCCACCACCAGCATTGCCTCCACCTCCGCGACGACCACCTTGAGGCGAGCGGTCCTCGGCAGGCGGAGCGGCATCGGCTGCACTGCCGTCGGCTGGACTGGCATCGGCCTTCATGCGAGCCTGATAGACCCGCTGGCCCGTCTTCGCGTCGAGACAATTGGCGACGCGATCCGCGATCCAATGCAAGCGGCCATCGTGATAGATCGGCGTGCTGATCCGGCCTCGGTCGCGTCCCGCCCAGACAACGTGCGACTTTGTCACGTTATCGGTCCCGCCCGCCTTCACTGCGATCGATCCGCCGCTGCGACCTTCGATCGCATAGACCACTCCGTCATGAGCGATCACGCTCGAACACATCGACTCGGTGTCGGCCGCTTCGCAGAACCAGCGCAGCTTGCCAGTGTCGGGATTGAAGCCCCACACCTCATAAGGGACACCCACCACGAGATCGGTTCGTCCCCCCTCCAGCTCAACGAGGATCGGCGTCCCCCACATGCTGCCGAACCCATCGGCGGGTTGATTCCAAACTTCCTTGCCGGTCTCTTTGTCGAGTGCCACGAGTGCATGGTTTTCAATCGACGCGGTCACGATGACGAGGTTCTTGTACAGCACGGGACTCGACGCCGTTCCCCAGCCGCGCGGGTCTGAATCCTTGCCAACCTTCGTCTGCCACAGCTTCTTGCCATCCATGTCGAACGCGACGACACCCGTCTTGCCGAAGAACGCATAGATGTGCTTGCCGTCGGACACCGGCGTGTGTGAGGCATAGCCGTTCTCGGTGAACATGCCCCGATAGTTGTCTTCGGGCAGTTCGGGATCGATGGACGTGTTCCAACGCTGCTGGCCCGTGTGGCGGTCCACGCAGACGAGATGCCGCTTGAGTTGATCCTGCTTCGCATCGCGCGCGGCCGTCGTGCCATAGCCCGACCAACACGTGACGATGACCTTGTTCCCCACCACGATCGGACACGAGAGCCCCGGCCCCGGCAACTCGAACTTCCATTTCAAATTCTTCGTCTCACTCCACTCGACCGGCGGAGCCTTCTCATCGAGCGACACTCCCGTTCCATTCGGTCCTCGAAATCGCGGCCAATCTCCCGCCGAGACAACAGCCATACTGCTCAAACCAACTGCGATCGCCACAGCCGCAAGCCAACCACATTCCCACAGAGTACGAATCATCAGCGACACCTTTCGCAGAGACAGAAGAGAGGACCAAGTCCAGATCGAAGCGGGCGGGATCGTATCGAGCCAACGTGAAGTCGAACTGAATCGTCGCGACAAAGCCAACGCGATGACACAACGGTTAGGACCGGCGCATCAACAACTGGCGGGATCGCACTCCTGATCGAGGTACGCGGGATGCCTTACTCTGTTCGTTATCTCTTCATCCGTGCCCCGGCCTTGCCATCCGTGCGATTCCGTCTTGGCTCAGTACAGAGACCGCACAGATGCCAAGACGGACACGAGTCACGGAAGCCGCAGTCAGACGCCGCCTCAGTTCTCATTTCAAGGCCGTACCGCGCAGCTTCGTGGCCAGACCGGATCAGCTTGGTTAGGCTCTCTGATGTCGAAGGCGAGCCTCAAATGACTGAGACGCCGCAGACTCGTTTGGCCCAGCAAAACATCCTCCAGCAAGGACAACCTCCATGAGCCACTTGCCTCCCGTGTCGCCTCCCGTTTCCAATAGCACACCGATCAGCGGCCTTACGCGCCGCCGCTTCATACAAGCGTCCGCCGCATCCGCTGCGATGACGTTCGCCGCGCCCGCCATTCTGCGGGCGCGAGGTCTCACAGAGAAACTCAACGTCGCCGTGATCGGCTCGGGGGGGCGAGGCGGCGGCAACCTCGCGGCCGTTGCGGGGACCGAGAACATCGTCACGCTGTGCGATGTCAACGAAAACAACCTCAACAAGTCTGCGGCCGGACATCCCCAGGCGCGGAAGCTGACCGACTTCCGCAAAGTCTTCGACAACCCCAACGAGTTCGATGCCGTCATCGTCAGCACGTGCGAGCACACTCACGCTTTCGCGACTCTTGCCGCGCTCCAACTCGGTAAGCACGTCTATTGCGAGAAGCCGCTGACTCACAACATTTGGGAGGCCCGCGTCATTCGCGAAGCGGCAGCCAAAGCTAAGGTCGCGACTCAGATGGGGATCCAGATTCACGCGACCTCGAACTATCACCGCGTGGTCGAACTCGTCCAAAGCGGCGTGATCGGCAACGTGCGTGAGGCTCACGTCTGGACCTCGCGCGCGTGGGGCTATCAGTCGCCCGAAGATGCCAAGAAGAACGGCGACATCGTCTCCACGCAGGAGCGACCGAAAGAGGCTGACCCGATTCCGGCAGGCGTTGATTGGGACCTCTGGCTCGGCCCGGCTCCTCACCGCGACTTCAACAATGTCTACTTCCCCGGCCCGAAGTGGTATCGCTGGTGGGAGTGGGGCAGCGGCACGATGTCGGACCTCGGCAGCCACATGAACGACCTCGCGTTCTGGGCGCTCAAGCTGCAATCGCCGCTGACGATTGAAGCGAGCGGCCCGCCGCCGCATCCCGATCTCGCCCCGGCGTCGATGCAGGCCGCGTATGAATACGGCCCGCGAGGAGAACTCCCTGCCGTGAAGCTCACGTGGTATCAAGGAGCCAACAAGCCAAAGCCGTGGCAAGACGGCATCATTCCGCGCTGGAACGACGGCACGCTGTTCATCGGCGACAAGGGAATGCTGCTCGCCGACTACGGCCGCCACCTGCTCATGTTCGACGGCCAGAGCCAGGGCTTCAAACGCCCCGACCCATTCATCCCCGACTCACCCGGCCAGCAACAAGAGTGGGTGAAAGCCTGCAAAACGGATCGCGTGACGAGTTGCAACTTCGAGTATTCGGGATGGCTCACCGAAGCCAACCATCTCGGCAACGTCGCCTATCGCGTCGGCAAGAAGATCACCTGGGACGCCGCCCAACTCCGCTGCCCCAACGCCCCCGAAGCCGACCAATACATCAAACGCGAATACCGCACAGGCTGGAAACTCGTTTGAGTTCTGGTAACAAGGTGCCACTGGCAGGGCTTTGACTCCCAGTGTTCTTCAATCACACTGGCGGCTCAAAGCTGCCGCCAGTGGCACCCGGCGGAGTCGTACTTAATGCCATATAGTAGCACACATCATTGCTGGCAGTTTCCTTCACCTCTTTATGGCAGCAAGCGATCAGTCGCTGCCAAATGTAAAACGATTGTTTCCCTTGCCATTAAGAGCGGTAACTGGGGAGATGCGTTGATGCAACACGATTCTCGCAATGCACTGGAAGACAGGTCTGCCCTGCTAATCGGAGACACTAGAGCTTACGTAGCAGACTCGCCAATCTGGCGAATATACTGCCTCATGAGCAACTTAAACAACAAGTTCAACATTCAGAGCGGTTTCTTGGGCTTGCAATCTCAGGCTTATCTGAGCTCTGGTTTACGGTGGGCCTCTTGGAAGTGCGTTCTGCAGTACACCGTAGCGTGTGCTTTAGCAAAGAACATACTGATAAATGGTGGCTTCCACTGTTTAGGGGAATTGTATGCTGGCTTCCTGAGATCGACTTGTTGTCGAATAGAATTGCCTGCCATCTAGACCTTGATCTTGCGGCGAGTATCAATGCTCAAATGTACGGAGAAGGGGTTCGATCGACAAGCTGGGCTACGACTATTTGTAGCGTAGCGTCGTTTATGGGTACCGCAGTCAACCCCGATGGCATCGGGAGGTTGTATCGTGGAGATGTTGTCGCGGCGTTGCTCGACATGAAGCTGATCAAGCAGGATGGAGATCGGTACGCCTCTCTTATCTAGGCGGGATGGCACTGCTTGCGTGGTTTCGATGGTTTGGGGGTGCCACTGCTTCGGAGTCTTCGGAGAAGCAGTGCTGATGGGTGTGAATGCGATTGAAGAGCACTGCGTCTCCGAGGACTCCGAAGCAGTGGCACGGTGTTGCTGGGGTTGATCGTTGGGGTTGTTTGTTTTCTCGGTCTCTGTGGACTCCAGCATGTCGCTCGACCATGAAGTTCCCTCCCGGAAGAAGGTGAAACATTACGACAACGGTGAGCCGCACTTTCTCACGTTCTCGTGTTACCGGCGCATGCCGTTGTTGTCGAAGGATCGGAGTCGGCAATGGTTCGTCGAAGCGTTGGAGGACGCACGTTCCGTACACGGCTTTCATTTGTGGGCGTGGGTCATCATGCCCGAACACGTTCACCGCCTGTTATGGCCGCCGTTTCATCTGATTTCGCCGGACGCTCATTCCACGCGCGGTCGTATCAGCGGAATTCTGTCGAGTATCAAGCGGCCCGTCGGTGAGAAGGCGATTGAATATCTCAGCCTTCATTCGCCCGACTTCTTGCGAAGAATGACCGTGACGAACGCCAGTCGCACCTACCACCGGTTCTGGCAGGCGGGTTCCGGCTTTGACGAGAATGTATCGGAACCGAGTTCGCTGCACGCTCTTGCCGAATACATCCATCTCAATCCCGTTCGTCGCGGGTTGGTGGCTCGCGCTGAAGACTGGCCGTGGTCCAGTGCCCGCGATTGGATGGGATTGCCAGGCGTGCCTCTTCAAGTCGATCGCACGCTTCCAGCGACACTCGACATTCCTTGGATGAATCATCGCGCGGAACGATCTCAGTAAGCGGAACAACGTATGTCATAAGCGCTGTGCCACTGCTTCGGAGTCTTCGGAGAAGCAGTGTTCTTCGATAGGTTTCTTACCCATCAGCACTGCTTCTCCGAGGACTCCGAAGCAGTGGCACTCCGTCGTTTGGATTTGAGATTCGAGCTGTTTGACTTCTTCGCTTCAGTGAACGTAACTCAAGAGGGATGGTCCAATGCAATCGCAGCTTCCTTGCCGAACTTTGTTCCTCTGTCTGATTCTCTCGCCGGTCTTTGCGACTGCGTGTTGGGCCGAGACGCCCGAGGCGAAGCAGGGTGGGGCGGCGAGTTGGCCGGAGAAGGTGGTTGTCAGCGTGGGCGAGCTGCGGACTCGCGTTGATGGGCCGAAGATGTGGACGTTGAGCGGGATCGACTATCAGAACGAGGTCATGGCGACCGAAGACAGTGCGTATGGAACCGTGCTCACGATTCGCAATGTCGGGCATCTGGGGACGGCCCATTTTCTGGACGTGCCGGGGAAGCCGGGCCAAGTTGAGCGGGAAGAGGTGACTCACCTGCAATTCTTCGTAGACGACAAGCCGTTTCGTGAATTGTCGCCGAAGATGACGTTGGCGGGGGACTCGTTTCGCTTGGAGCGAAGATCAAAGATTCGGGCGCTGGACCTTGATTCGACCGTCTCCATTCGCGACGGCGTGTTGATCGAGACGGCTCGGTTTCGAGTGACCGGGCCGATTGATCTGCAAAACGCCTATCCGTGGATGTATGCCTGGACGCCGCTGGCCACCGACTATGTCTTCGGTGACGACAAGGAGATTCAGAAACGGGGAGCGTTTCTCAAGGAGGGTCCGACGGTATCGCAAGTGGTGAAGCAGGCCACGTGGATGGCGACCTTCAATTCCGGTAGCCGCAAGGGAAGTGTCTGCTGCTTCCTCAAGCACCCGCCCGACACGGAAGGCTCGTTTCTGTTGATCGACGCCCCCGGTGTCTATCGCAAGGTGGCCGCGTACACTCTCGTGGACAAAATCGTCGCCCCAGGTTTTGCCGGGACGTATCAATCGGCGGTCGGTTTCTTCACGGCGACCGAGTCGAACTGGGAAGAGCAGGCACAGCGCCGAGCGACGGAGTTGCGATCTTCAGAGGTTAAACAGTGATACTCGGTGTGACGCACAGTTGGGCCAGTTTTGGCCATCAGTATATTCGCCTTCGGCGTCTTCAAAGCTCGCCAGCACGACCTGTTCATAGATGTCCTCAGCCGAATTGACTCGTGGATTCCCTTGCGTAAGGTCACGATGCTTTGAAGCGTTCACGATATCGCCGAGCAAATCAAAGTCGGGACACTTGGCAGCTATGGCGGCCCGGGTCTCCTTTCGCGGCGCAGGGATATGCTCGTGAAAGTGGAACAGTGCCGCGGCGGCGACCAATGCCGCTCGCAGATCTTTGCTCCGTCCATGCACCCGATCATTCCGAATGTCGCGGTACGTCGTGAATGCCAGAGCGACATTTTCGTAGAAGTACGCTGCCAAGTCGTCAAACATGAACGATTACTTTAGATATTGCTCGATGGAGTGATTGGTGCCGCATTTCTGGAGCTTCCTCGAAGCGAGAAGCACTCCTGCCACTCGACGTTAGCACAACTGTGCTTCACGACATCAGTCGCTTGTGGGTGTGCGGCTTCAGGCGGCGGTGGATTTGGGGGCATCAGGCCGTAGGCCAATGCGAGAACTTTCAGGGGATGGAGCGTTGGCGTCGGTGAGCGTTGTTCCATTTGCATCCGGCAACTGCACTCGGTCAGGCCGAGTTGATGGTCGGCCGAACGAATCCGGTCGATCAACTCGCGGCTCATCTCCAGCGAGTCGGCAAAGTTTTCGCGTGTCAGGCCGACGGACCGGCCATCCCCGAGCAGCCGGCGTCGATGCGCTGCGTCTCGAATCGCGGGATCAGGCCGCAGAGATCGGCCAGCGGGGTGGATTGGCCCAGCGCCTTCAAGTGACACGGCGTGTGATAGGTCGCGGTGAGCGGCAGCTCGGTGAAGTCGGTTCGCAGTCCCCCCGCGCGCGCTGCAAGCCGGCGAGATACGCTCCTGCTGCGTCGCCTATCGCGAAAGCGAGATTTCAATCCTCACGATTGCATTGGCAACTACTGATACGAATTCCAAGAATTAGCCGCGCGGCGCTAGCCCCGGTTTTACAGCTTGAACCGGGGCTAGCGCCGCGCGGCTAATTTCTGCGATCCGTATGACTTGACTCATCATGGTGGTAGCCACGTTCACCAGAACGTGGAGGAAACTGCAAAACCGACGTTCTGGTGAACGTGGCTACGATTTGCTTCACAGGAGTGATGAGTCAAGTCAATAGTTGCCATTGAATTAAGTGTGCGTCACCCCGTTGCCGCCGCAATCCAGCTCCCCAGCCTCGGATGCTGGCAACAAAAAGTGCAATGGCCGTTTTGTCATCCCGTGATGAGTCGAGTTTGCCGAGACATCTTTTCTGACATTCTTTCCTAGCCGGTTGAGAGCCAAAGCGCGGATGCCTAGAATCGTCGCCCATTGCGAAGGTGCCCGGCGACCCGTTCCGGCTGGCGAGCCTTTTCTGGATCAATCGACTTACTGGAACGATGCGAACTTCACTGAGGTTTTGTCAGATGTCGAATTATTTCTTCACCAGCGAGTCCGTCAGTATGGGCCACCCCGATAAGGTGGCCGACCAAATCTCCGATGGAGTGCTGGATGCCTTGTTGGCTCAGGATCCTCGCTCGCGAGTCGCCTGCGAAACGCTTTGCACGACCGACTTGGTGGTGCTGTCTGGCGAGATCACCACCAAGGGGAAGCTCGACTATGTGCAAGTCGCGCGCGATGTCGTGCGAGACATTGGCTACACCTTCGACGATGTCGGCTTTCACCACGAGACCTGCAAGGTGCTGGTCGCCGTTCACAGCCAAAGCCCCGACATTGCGATGGGCGTCGATCGCGAAGGAGCGGGCGATCAAGGTTTGATGTTCGGCTATGCCTGCAATCAAACTCCCGAACTGATGCCGCTGCCGATCGCCCTCTCGCACCGGATCATCAACCGCCTGACCGAGGCTCGTCAGCAGAAGCAAGTCGATTGGCTGCGTCCTGATGCCAAGAGTCAGGTCACGGTCGAGTACGACTCGCACAACAAGCCAATTGGAATTTCAGCAGTCGTCGTTTCGACGCAGCATCACGAAGCGGTCTCGCAGGCCGACATCTCGAACTTCGTGATCGAGAACGTCGTCAAGAAGTCGATTCCCGAGAACCTGCTGTCGTCGAAGACCAAGTACCACATCAACCCGACCGGGAACTTCGTTGTCGGCGGGCCACACGGTGACACCGGTCTGACCGGTCGCAAGATCATCGTCGATACCTACGGTGGCTGGGGGCGTCACGGTGGTGGAGCGTTCAGCGGGAAAGACCCCACCAAGGTGGATCGTTCGGCCGCGTACATGGCTCGTCACGTCGCCAAGAATATCGTCGCTGCAGGTCTCGCCGATGAGTGCGAGTTGCAACTGGCCTACGCGATCGGTGTGGCCGATCCTGTCAGCGTCCACGTCGCGACGAACGGGACTCACAAGATCCCCGAAGACAAGATCGTGGCACTCGTCCGCGAACACTTCAAATTGACACCGTTGGGGATTATCGAGTACCTCAACCTCCGTCGCCCGATCTACCGCAAGACGGCGAGCGGTGGCCACTTCGGCCGCAACGATGCCGACTTCACGTGGGAAGCCACGAACAAGGCGAACGATCTCAAGCAAGCTGCGGGTTTGTGAGAGACGCTCGATCAAGAATGAGCCTAGGAATCGAGGGGCATCGGCCCCTCGATTCTTACTCGTGTACGACTCGGCTGTGACTGCGACATGATCTGTTGCGGTCGCAGCTTTGCGTGGAAAGGACTCCATGCCAGAACACTCACCGCCTGCAAACGCGACCGACGACCGAACGGTTTCCAATGCCGAAGTCGCATCGGATTCGCGAGCCGTTCCCGATTCACGAACGGCGAGAATTCACTGTCCGACATCCGCACGTCGGTCGCTCGCTGTCGGAGTTTGGTCGGCACTGTTGGTCGCGGGCATCGTGTTGATTGCGCGGCGCTTGTCTGGTGAATGGGTCACCGCCCCGCATCCCCTGCTGGCCGCTGCCTCATTGATCGCCGTCGCAGTGACCTCGCACCTGGCGTGGCTCGGTTTTCAGGCCGACTCACTGCGGCCATTCTCAAGCGAAGGGAACCGCTGGATTCCGATTGGGATCTCACTCACGGTGTCGGCTCTCTGGTGCCTCGCTCTCGCCTCACAATCGGCTCCGCTGACAGTCGGCGTGCTAGTGGGTGTGATCCTTTTTCAGGTGATGGCAGTGCTCACCACGGCCTCCGTCGAACTGCGAATCGACAGCGGTTCGTTCCGCCGGTCAGGCATCGCTAACACTTCTCCGCCGATTGCCAGATCGCACACGAGTCCGGCGTTCAAAGCAGCAGCCACTTCCGCAGAATCTGAGCTGCACTGCCAGATCATCGTTCCTGCCTCAATCGAGTCAGCACTGCTCGAACTCGTACCAACTGAGTTCGAGTCTCTGGACTCCGATAGTGCCGATACTGGTGAAGACATCACTCAATGGATGTCCCGGCGGGTGACCGACGACGGAGAAGTCGTCGAAGGTTGGATGCGAGTCACTTTCGCCGTTGGACAGCGAGAGGCCACGATTCACGTCTCGTTCTGCCCGCCACTGGCAGGCTCACCCGAGATTGAGACCGAAGACCTCGAAGGAGCCGATCTCGAAATCCGCGTCGCGTCCGCCTTCCCATTTGGCTTGCGAATGATCGCTCGACGCAGTGGCTCGACTCACGAAATTCGTGCCGCCCGCATCGGCTTCGTCGCAATTGCAGCCGCCGCGCGGCGAGCGGCCTAACGTTTGGCAACTATTGACTTGACTCATCACTCATGTGAAGCAAATCGTAGCCATGTTCACCAGAACGTGGGTTTTGCAGTTTCCTCCACGTTCTGGTGAACGTGGCTACCTGGTGAACGTGGCTACCACCATGATGAGTCAAGTCAGTAGTTGCCTAACGTTTCGTCGCGTGCAACTTGATGAACCGCGAGCCGACAGCGTGTTCGGCAGGAGTCGCATCGAGCATTGCCGCAGCACCCACACGCTCACTTTTATACCTCGCACAGTGGAAACTGACGTGACAAGCCGCGCGATATTCGCATTCGCTGCCGTGAACTCGACCCACACAAACGCGGTAAAGCTACTAAGGAATAATTAGTAGAC